>NZ_DAIUFW010000003.1:0-140386 GCF_036844465.1 Methylobacillus sp. | reverse complement strand
TGGCCGTACACCTCATCACGGGCTTGAACCTTTTCTTCTATTGGAGCGAATGCCTCGTGCACCGGCAGGCGAATCAGAAAATAGCTGTGGTCTCCATCCGTCTCGAAAACGGGTAGCGGGGAGCCATTGGCCTGCATCACCCGCAGAATCTTGGGGATGCCGGTGGAGCGGCCTTCGGTCAGGTCCAATTCTTTCAGAAACTCACCGATGCGGCGATTGCGATAGCGGCGGCTGACGGCGCGGCCTGCCTGCAAATCCGTCAGGCGGATGGAACGATCCGGGCCAGGAAAGCTCAAGACCACCAATTCTTCCGGGGTGATGCGCACCTCCACCGGCTCACGGATTTCGTAGGAACGGTGATATACCGCATTCACCACGGCCTCCTCGATGGCCGCCAGCGGGAAATTCCAAAAGCGTTCGGCTTCGGGGCGGTCAGGGTGCTTGACCACCATCTCGGTCAGGTAATTGCGCCCGATGTAGTCCACCGCATCGCGGGTGATGCGCCCCAGCGGGCCGCGAAACTCCTTCTCCTCAAAGCGGTCGCCACCCGGCCCATCAGGGAAATACACTACGTCGATCTGCGTGGCCGGGAAGAAGCGCTCCGGGTGCTCGTTGAAAAACAGCAAGCCCACATTCTTGGGAAACGCCCGCTCCGCCGGCCCACCGATCACGCCCATGCGCCGTCCCAAGGCTTCCACGTCCAGCGACTTGGCCTCTGCCGCCAGATCACTGCCCACTTCCTGCAAGAACTCGCGCATCAGATACGGTGAAAGATCATCCAGGCTGGCCGACTGCTGGTAACGGTCATCAAAAGGCACTGTCGCCGCCAGCGACAACAACTCCCGCTCATCCTCCCCCCTGGCGCGTACCGTGCTGCTGTGCTTGCGCAGATAAAACGCCCAATCCGTCTTTTTGTCGCTCAGGCTCACCCGCGCCTTGTAAGGCCGGGTTTCACCGCCTGGCGCCCACAACACCAAAATCAACCGGCCCTGCACTTCATAAACAGCGGTGAGCGGATGATATGGTGGCTGGATGGCCGAGTTACCCAGGTTCAGCAACTCCTTCTGAATGGTGTCGATCTGCTCCGCTTGCAAGCCAACAGGCGGCAGTACCGGGCGACCGGTTTGTTCCGCAATTCCCACCAGCACATAACCGCCACCCAGGTTGTGAAAGTCATTGGCAAAGGCGCAAAGGCTGTGCAGGATGGACTCCGGGTTCCAACCTGCCTTGTATTCAACGCGTTCGCTTTCCACCGTGCGTTGGTGGAGGAGGTTATCGAGGTTGATGGGGAGTTTGCCCGCCACCTTATTCAATCTCAATAACCGGGACAGGATGGATAAATCCACGTGTCCGCCATCTGTTTCCATTTACTAGCGATTCAAACTCAACCGCGTTATTCAACGTCAAACCATCTGCGTGATCAGTCACGATAATTTGTGGGCTAAAACCGTAGATGCTTTCTAATTCATTGCAATAAATCGAAAGCTGAGTGAATAAATTTTCAACAGCTTTTATATCTTCATCAACAGGTCTTTCTTCTTCTGTTCGTTGCTTAGCCTCCTGACTCATTTGCTCTTCAAAATTATCAGAAGTATCGCGGTTAAAGTTAGGAAAATATACCTGTGTCGGCTGATCCAAAAACAGTATCGAAGGAATGGAACATTTCTCACCTAACTCAGAAAAATACTTGTGTAATGCCAAAAATAAGGTTACGTGGCAGTATAGCCAGTTTGCACCACTCCCCATTGATCGTAGATAAATTTTTTCGTCGTCAGGCGTTAAATGATAAAGATCGAATGTTTCAAATGAAAAATGGAGGTTGATCGGTTTATAGCTGGCTTCAAATTCTAAATGACTGCCAATTTCAGCCATATATTCGCTTACCTTGTCCGATGCATGTGCTAGATCTTTTTGTATATCGTACTCTTTAAGTGCATCAGCAATATTATTGAGTTTATTTTTTAACTCCTCGATCTCTTTTTCAAGTTCGGCATCGTCCGCCATATTCAGTGTATCAAGAAGCGCAAATAGCTTTGCTTTTTGCATAATAATGCTTTCATACAAACTCTTTTGTTCTGTTAACTGCTGATTTTCTTTCTCAACTTCGGTTATTAATTGGTTGAGCTCAGCCAGTGCTCTGCTCACAACCTCTGTAGAACGCTGCACTTCGATCAGTGAGGATTCAAACTTTGCTTTCATCGGGCGAGCTTGAGCAAGATTGCCCGATACTTTAGTAATGGCCTGCTGAAGTTTCTCAGCACTTTGTCGCAAGCTGTCTTTTTCAGTATGGCAAAACGGGCATACGGATGCAGAAATATGGACATGCTTAGGTAAGTTAAACTGCTTTACATTATCAACAAATCGTTCTTCTTCCTGAATATGCTTATTAAGCGACGCAGTTTGACGCTGCAACTTTCTTAGCTCAGCGGTTTTTTGATTACGTGCCAATTTCAACTGTTCGTAGCGTTGTGTCATAGTATCGGAGTTATGATTTATTTTCTCTGCGACGATAATGCTATCAAGTTGATCTTTGGCATCTTGAGGGTGCCGAAGCACCTTGTCCAATGATAAGGGCTCATCTTTAAAGCCCATCAAGGCGTAAAGTTGGCTTAATACAGGGGCGACTTTTTGTTTATATCCATCTGACATGCGCTTGTTGGTTTCTTTTTGGCGCTCTAAACGTCTTGCGTCTGCACTTAGCCGTTCTTTTTCTTGTGATAGGAGAAAGAACTTTTGATCGACAAACCCTAAAAATATCTTTGTATGCTCAATAGTCTGATCTCGCTTTTCCTTCTCGTCGAACCGATAAAATAGCGCATGTTTATTGGCAACCAGGTTTTGATGTTGGAGCATAAATGATGAAAAGCTACGAATGGATGGTGTAGGTGCTTTTTGATTAAACCGCCTATTTGCTCTCGCGGCTAAAGATTCATCAACATCATCAATATCTAAGAAAAAGTCCCTTAGGTGATTTTTAAACTCGTTTAGTGGTCGAAAATAACTGACAGCGAAGTAGTCACGATCAATTTCTGCCGTATTGAATGTCTCAACTCGACGAAAAAATGCTTTTGTAGCAATATCAGGATCACGCGCAATCACCATATCTTGTTCATTAACAGCAAGCGCAACATAATAAATGGCGGCACTATTGGTAATCACTCCTTTCGGGATGGTGTTTTCGTCACTGCCAAAGCAGTAATCAAAAATTTCAATTAGGGCGCTTTTACCAGTTGATGACTTGCCGGTAACAACATTAAGCCCAGCTTTAAAATTAACGATATGTTTGATTCCTTGTTTATCAATTACGCCAATTTCATAAATAAGTGTTTTCATCGCGGTTTCACTCCTAAAAACTCATAAATCTCAACCACTGAGTAACCGCTAAATAAGCGACCTAACTTTTCTGCACTTTTTTGAGAAATAAAGGTTGAGTCAACCCCATCAAATTTTACTAGGGATAGCCGTTGTTCATTAACAGATAGCCAATCATTGATTAAGCAATATTGAATACATTGCTCTGTTAAGGATTGAAACCCGTCAATGCGTTCCTGAAGATCGTAGAGTTTTGTTCTATCATCAAACACAGACCATATTGAGCTACGCTTATTCGAGTTCTGCAGCTTATGGCTGTATATAGGATGACTACACATTGGGATAACCAGCTGAGCAAGCAATAAGTTGCTTTCTGACTCATCCATATGTGTATAAAACGAGGCTAGATATTGCCCATACTCAAACGGATTATACTTTAATTCGTATAGGGCATCGACAATACTGCTCATGGCTCAATCCTCCATTTTAAATCTCGCTCGTCATCATCCATAGCGTCATGGATAAGGCCATTTTTGTACTCAATCGGCGGAATATCGTTGCCTATGTTTAGTGGCTGTTCTTGCATGGTCTTGTTGTACAGCAACTTCGAAATTTTAATTTCATCAGTTGCTTCAAGTTGGGCGCTTGAATACGCCAGCTTGTATTTTTTAACCAGTTGGTTCTGATAAGTTACCGTTTTATCTTTGTACAAGGGGTATTCATCAAGCTGCTCTAGAAAAGAGTTTTGCAGCTCTAGCCAGTTACCTACCGCATCCGGAATCATTTCGTGATGTTCTATTTCAGCTATTTTTTGGACGAACAGTCGGTCTTGATGTAGTTCAACTTCACACTCTGACGCTTCATATCCTGAAAATAGCGGAAAAGTGAATGCCTTTTTACAAAGAAGTGCAGTTAACTCTTCACACTTCGCTGCGAAAGCATACTGGTTAATGCTCCATGAATGCTGCGTTGCTTGTGCATATACAAAGCCAACCAAGCCATGAAGGTAACTGTTTAAGTTATTCTTTGGTATGCCCACAGGTTTAGCTAAAATATGCCTTTCTAGTTCTTGTGAGTTATCAGCTTCGGTAAACAAGGTCATTTTGCTAAGTACACTTTTTAGCAACGCTTCATCACAAGTCATCACGGCCTTTTGAAATTTAACTATATCAGATGGATTCTCAGCATTTCTTTCATCTTCTGGTCGACTGAGAAAAATGTCTTTCAATACTTGTAAGCGATGCTCGGCCGTTTGTGTATTCCAATTTTTTAGCCGGGTAGTTGTACCAAAAGCCTGAGTGGTATGCAGCACCAAAACGCTATATTGGGCATGGTCAAACTCTGGAGCCAACCAGTTCTTGAGTGTTTTCCAGAGGTTTTCGTGGTGATCAGTGAGCGGCGCCGTATAGTCTTTAACTTCGGTTTGAGTCGAAGCCAAAGCATTAGGTGACATTAGACTTACATCACCGTCTTTTTCAAACCAAACCGATTGGCCTTCTTCAAGTGAAAAGCACTTATCCAAGCCAATCAGTACCTGGTAATGAAAGGCTAAGGCTGTTGTTAATGCTGCATTTTTTGTTTTCTCACTGTTCACGTTGTTATACTCCATTGCCCCTAAACCACAATCATGACGACTTTCCACAAAGCTCGCCGGAGAAGGCTTTTTTCAAGATAGACTGGCGGAAGGCTTCCGATCTCTGAATTTCAGCCTCCAACGAATCATCCATGCGGTCGGCTTCAGCAAGTATATTTTTTACTCTTGAAATCACTTCTTTCTGTTCGTCTACTGAGCACAGAGGAACTAAAAAACGCTTCAACTGAGTGGTGTTGATTCTCGGCCTGCCTATTCCGTGAATTTCTGATTCCACCTGCCTGTATGCACCTCGGCTAGACAGGTACCAAGCCAAAAACTCTGTTAGATAAAATGTCCCATGAACTCTTATACAGAAACAGTCGGCCTTATTGATTGCGCGGTCTATTTTATCTGGCAATATGATGGCTCGAATTCCTTCAGTGATAAACGATGAGAATATTATGTCTCCGCTATAAACAGTATGTTTTTTAATTTCTTTGTATTTTTCTTCTGTTACATAGGAATACTTGTCTTCAATAAACTCCATATGCCCAACATTCTCAAGGCGGATCACTCGAACGCCCTGGTCAACATAATCACTGCTCTTTAGGTTCGAACCGAAAGGGCCATCAAAAATATCCGCATTCAACATCTCGAGTGTTACCGTACTCCAAACGGGCGGAATTTTAATTGTTTCCACAAAAGGTTCCAACTCACCTGTTATCTGCTTTGGTCTTCCCGGTTTCTTACCTTTTTCTCCATTGACTTTCCATTCCTTAACAGCCAGCTCCCACGCTTTAAGCTGTTGCTGGTAACGAACTTCGCGTTCTTGCTGGATACGGGTAAGGAGTTGTTCCGGAGTTTTCAGTTTGTCGGTGTTTTCCTTGCGCCATTGTTCGGTGAGTTTGCCTTCAAAGGCATGCTTGAGGAGTGATTGGCGGTAGATTTTGAGTTGTTCGCGAGCGGTTTTCAGGGATTTGATGCCGTTGTCCAGTTCGGAGAAGAGCTCTTCGATTTTAGCGACGATGCATTTTTGTTCAGGAACATCAGGCAGAGCGATAGGCCACGATTTCAGCAACCCCTGAGAAATATTGGGCTGCGCCCCACCTTTCCCAGAATCTATCAATTTTTGCTTTTCAGATAGCAAAAAATAATAAAGAAATTCGTTATGGAGCATATCTTTATTAGGAATTGCCACTGCACATGCCTGATTTGTGGTCGCATCAATGGCAAATATGGACAATTTACCAATGGTTGCGCCATACATGGCAATCCCAACAGAGCCAGCAGGAAATAATTTCGCACTGGATTTTTGCAGCCCCTCTACAGATATTTTCTCCTCAGAATCTCTTACATATTTTCCCGTAAGCTCTCCTGTCTTAACCCAAGGGATGTTCCCCCTAAAAAATTCGGAATTTCTTCTTGATGGTGTGCCACCTGAACCCCATTCGGCAATAGAGCCAAGAGTCGTTCTTCTCCAGCCTGCGGGAAGTTGATTGTCCATCACGCAACAAGCTCCCGATTCATCTCCTCAATCACCCAATCCATCCTGTCGCCAAATAGTTGGTACATCTTGCCCAGCCCGCCTTGCGCGTCGAAGGGGGACATGTCGAGATCATCGCGCTCGAAGTGGCAGGAGTGGATGATGTGATTGCGGATGAGGTGCAGCCAGGCCATTTGTTGTTCGTTGAATTTGTCGCTGCCGCCTGCGTGGTATTGCATCATCCACTGCTGAAAGTTCTTGCGCACGGTGGCGTCAAAGGGGGTGATGGTGGCGTCCAGTCCGCAGACACGGCGGATGAGAGCGACGAGAGTGGTCAGTTCCGAAACTGGATTCCCGCTTTCGCGGGAATGACGGGTGGTGTGGTGGGCGTTATCCAGGTGCTCATACGCCTGCCAGACGCGCAGCGGGGCAAGTTTGGGGCGTTCCTGTTTGAGTTTATCCAGCAGCGCCTTGAGTTGCGGGTAGGTGATATGGCTGCGCCGCGCAGGGGTGTGGAAGTAGACGCTGAGAGCGTCGATTTCGTTTTGGTGCTCATGCAGATAATCGGCAAATTCCTGCGTCAGCGCCTCGGCGTTGGCTTGGGTTTCGCCAGCCCATTCGGCTTTTATCAGCTCGTCCAGGTCTTCGTGGACCACGGTTTGCTCTTTGTCGCGGCGGATGGTGTCTATCAGCTCAATCAATTCGCCATTGAAGACCTTGGCTACCTCGGCGACCAGTTGCTGCTGGGCCTGATCGCGGGCGCTGTCGCCGGGGTCCGAGCCTGCCGGCTGGCTGGTGATTTCCAGCGCCCGCTGCTCTACGCGGTCGCCGTCAATGGCGCTGAACAGTCCGCCCACGATCGCGAATAGTGGCATGCCGCCTGCCTTTTCGGCAATGCGGGCGCGTTCTTCGTCATCCAACTGCTTGTCCAGCCGCGCCAGCCGGCCAGCCAGAGAGGAAACCGTATCGCTGTCGCTGGCGCCCATCATCACACCCATCGCTAAATCCTTGAGCGGCACGCCGGGTTTGGTAATCAGTGAGGTGCTGGCCGTTTTCAGCGATTTGGTGACGCCAATGGCATCGACAATCACATAGTGGGTCTTGCCGCTGGTGGCCGATGGCGTGACTTTTTGCAGGCCATCTTTGTCCAGCGTGCGGGTGCCGCGTCCTTTCATTTGCTCAAAGTAGCTGCGGCTTTTCACGTCGCGCATGAATAGCAGGCATTCCAGCGGGCGCACGTCGGTGCCGGTGGCGATCATGTCCACGGTGACGGCAATGCGCGGGTAGTAGTCGTTACGGAACTGGGCAAGCACGGACTTGGGGTCTTCTGCGTTGTGGGTGATTTTCTTGCAAAACTGGTTGCCTTCGCCAAATACCTCGCGCACGGTCTGGATGATATCGTCGGCGTGGCTGTCGGTTTTGGCAAAGATCAGGGTTTTCGGCACTTCCTTGCGTCCCGGAAAAATCACCGGCAATTTTTTGCGGAAAGTGTCGATGACGGTGAGAATCTGATCCGGGTTAACGATGTTGCGGTCAAGCTGTTTGGCTGTGTAGACCTCGTCTTCATCTTGCGTTTCCCAACGCTTGCGGCGGGTTTGCCGCTCGCGCTTTTCCACCAGTTGCTCGGCGGTGATGGTGCCACCTTGGGTGGTTTTTTCGGTTTCGATGAGAAAAACTTCGTTGCCCACGTTGACACCATCGGCCACGGCTTTTTCGTGGTTGTATTCGCTCACTACGTTCTTGCGGAAGAAGCCGTAGGTACGGTTGTCTGGCGTGGCGGTGAGGCCGATCAAGTAGGCGTCGAAGTATTCCAGCACCTGCCGCCAGAGGTTGTAGATGGAGCGGTGGCACTCGTCGATGATGATAACGTCGAAAAACTCCGGTGGCAGCTTGGGGTTGTAGACCACTGGCAGCGGCGTTTTGGGCTTGGTGTATTGCTCGGCCAGACTCTGCTCTTCCAACGCCTCATCCAGCGGTTCGTCCTTGAGGATGGAGTACATGCGCTGGATGGTGCTGATGGTAATCTGGGTATCCGTGGCGACGTGCTGGCTTTTGAGCCGCTGCACGGTGTACAGCTCGCTGAACTTGCGGTTGTCGTCGTTAGGCAGGAAGCTCAGAAACTCCTGCTCGGCCTGTTCACCGAGATTTTTGGTATCCACCAGAAACAGAATGCGATTGGCGCTGACTGGCTCTTTGAGCAGACGGTAACTGGCTGTGATGGCAGTGAAGGTTTTGCCGGCGCCAGTTGCCATTTGTACCAATGCACGGGGCTTGTCTTTTTTGAGCGAGTCTTCCAGATTGGTAATGGCTGTAATCTGGCAGGCGCGCAGGCCATCGGTGTTCAGTGGCGGCAGGTTTTGCAGGCGGCCACGCAGGCTTTTACCTTCTTGCATCCAGCGGGCCAGTGTTTCTGGGCGATGAAAGTTGAATATTTCGCGTGAGCGCGGGTGGGGGTCAAGGCTATCCGTAAAGCGGGTGACTGTGCCCGTGCTCTCATAGATGAAACGCAGCGATTGATTGTTGACCCATTTCAGCTTGGCCTGTGCGTAGCCGCCGGACTGTTCTTCCACAGTGGTGATTTTCTCGCCCCAGCTTTCCGGCTTGGCCTCGATGACGCCTACGGCCTGCCGATCGACGAACAACACATAATCCGCCGGGCCGATATCCGTCTGATACTCGCGTACGGCGATGCCTTGCGCGGCAGCAAAGTCGATTTTTTTATTGTCTTGTATGACCCAGCCTGCCTGTTGCAGCAAAGTGTCTATCTGATCGCGGGCACGTTGTTCGGGATTCTGGTTGACCATGCTTCAGTTGCCTCGATTGGTGCTTGCCGAATGCTGATGAATCGTTGAAGGCTCTATGCGCTCCATTAGCTCGCCGATACTGCAGTCGAATAATGCGCATAGCTTGTCGAGCGCTGCCAGATCTACTTTCTGCGCAGTTTCTTTGTAGAGCAAGGTGACTGTGGCACGGCTCAGTCCTGTTTCTCTGGCAACATCTGATATACGCATTTTGTGCTCACCCATCATGCGGGCGAGATGGCAGCGGATCATGGTTTTTTGCCCTTACCGTCAGGAGTTGGGAAAGAATAACCGAGGATATCACGGCCTTTGAGTTTGCATGATGTTTTGCGAGCTTAAATTAAATTATGTTTGTCTGAATCACAAACCTTCATGCAGAACTTTGCTGGCGTTATGGAGGGTTGCTGTTATGGGCATCCAATATCAGTGGCGTAGTGGATGGGATGACAACCTGCTAAAACAACATCAAATCCACGGCAAGCGCAATCCCTGCGAAAGCGATAGCACAGGCCAGCACGGTTGTCAGCCAAGGCACGGGAAGCTGCGGCACGTCTTCGGGCGGCAATGATTGGACATAGCGGTGATGGTTGTATTGCGCGCAGAGGATGACGGCGGCGCCGGTGAGCACCAGGGTGACACCCAATAAATCAGACAGCCAACGGTGTTCCATCAGGTGCTCGACGGCGCCGGGCGCGAGCAGGGTGAGGAACAGGCTGAAGCGGGCGACGACGAAGCCGAGGGCCATCAATGTGATGCCGGAGCGCAGCCATGCCAGCATGGTGCGTTCGGCGGCGAAAAAGACTCTGGGATCTGACATTGTGTTTGCTCTGTGTGTTTGTCCGATTTAGGGTAGTTGTTCCTTGGTGAGCAGGAAGACGAATTCGTTGCCGGAATCCACTTCCAGCCAGGTGAACGGCAATTCAGGATAGGCTTCCAGCAAGGCATCGCGATTGTGGCCGATTTCCACTACCAAGAGGCCATTATCATTGAGATGCTGCTTGGCTTCGCGCAACAGGGTGTGGGTGTGGTCCAGTCCGGCGATACCACTGCCTAGCGCGATCTGCGGTTCATTGCGGTATTCCTCCGGCAAGGCCTCCATGGAAGGCGCATCGACATAAGGCGGGTTGCTGATGATGAGGTCGTAGGTCTTGCCGGTCAGGTTGCTGAACATGTCGGATTCGATGGCATGTACCTGGTTTTCCAGCCCATAGTGACTGATGTTGATGTCGGCGACTGCGAGTGCGTCCGGGGAGATATCCACTACATCCACTTGCGCATTGGGAAAGGCATTGGCGAGTAGCACGCCCAGGCAGCCGCTGCCGGTGCAGATGTCAGCGGCGCTTTCCACCATCTCGGGATATTCTATCCATGGGCTCAAGCCGTCCTCGAGGAGCTCGGCGATGAATGAGCGCGGCACGATGACGCGTTCGTCCACATAAAATTTGTAGCCTTTCAGCCAAGCTTCGTTGACCAGGTAGGCAGTAGGCGTGCGGTCGGTGATGCGGCGGCGGATCAGATCATGGAGGCGTGTGCGCTCGGATGGTAGCAGCCGGGCGTCGAGAAAGTTTTCCAGCGTATCGTGAGGTAGGTGCAGGGCGGACAGGATGAGCCAGACTGCTTCGTCGTAGGCGTTGTCGGTACCGTGGCCGAAGAAGATATTGGATTCTTCGAAACGGCTGACGGTAAAACGCAGCCAGTCGCGCAGGGTATGGAGTTCTTCCGTGGCAATGGGGAGTTGAATCATGTCAGCAAGGATTCCAGGGTGAGTTTGTATGCGTGTTGCAAGGGTTCAATGTCCTTGACCGCGACGCATTCGTTGAGTTTATGGATAGTGGCATTGAGCGGACCGAATTCGACTATCTGGGCCGCGATGTCGGCGATGAAGCGGCCATCTGATGTGCCGCCGCTGGTGGAGAGTTCAGGCGTCACGCCAAAAGCCTGCTTGATGGCGGAGGAAATTGCGCTGACCAGTGAGCCTTTGGGTGTGAGGAAAGGTTTTCCTGATAATTCCCACAGCAAGGTGTAGTCGAGTGCATGTTTGTCCAGAATGGCATGCACACGCTGCTTAAGGCTATCCGCAGTGCTGGCGGTGGAAAAGCGGAAATTGAAGAGGATTTCCACCTCGCCCGGCACGACATTGGTGGCACCGGTGCCGCCGTGCATATTGGAAATCTGCCAGGAGGTGGGTGGAAAGTATTCGTTGCCCTCGTCCCAGACGGTTTCCACCATATCCTTGATCGCAGGCGCTACCAGGTGAATGGGGTTTTTGACCAAGTGAGGGTAGGCGATATGGCCTTGTATCCCCTTGACTGTCAGTCTGCCGGAAAGCGAACCGCGGCGCCCATTCTTGATCATGTCGCCGACGACCTGACTGGAAGTGGGCTCGCCGACGATACAGTAATCGATCAGCTCATTGCGTGCTTTCAGCGTTTCCACTATCTTGACGGTACCATTGATGGCAATGCCTTCTTCATCGGAAGTGATGATGAGGCCGATGGAGCCGGGATGGTTTGGATGCTCAGTAATAAAGGCTTCGATTGCGGTGATGAAGGCTGCGAGCGAGGTTTTCATGTCGGCGGCGCCACGGCCATACAACATGCCATCCTTGATGGTGGGTTCGAACGGCGGCGTGTGCCATTGCTCAAGCGGGCCGGTAGGTACGACGTCCGTGTGCCCGGCGAATACGAGCAAAGGCCCGCTGGTACCGCGCCGTGCGTAGAAATTATCCACATCGCCGAAGCGCATACGTTCTATCCTGAATCCCAGCGGCTTCAGCCGTGAGATCAGCAACTCCTGGCAACCCTGGTCGTCAGGGGTGACGGATCGACGGGAAATCAGCTCCTTGGCGAGTTCCAGCGTCTTGCTCATGCGCTGAACAGCTCTTCATAGGCTGCCTCTGTGAAACCAAGATGAAGAATCTGGCCATCCTTAACCAATACCGGGCGCTTGATGACGGAAGTTTTTTCCTGCATGAGCTGGATGGCAGAGGCGTTGTCGGTAACGGCTGATTTCTCGGCATCGCTCAAGCCGCGCCAAGTCATGCCCGCGCGGTTGACCAGCTTTTCCCATTCGATCTGGCTCAGCCATTGACCGAGCGTGTCTGCGCTAATGCCGGATTTCTTGAAATCGTGGAATTCATAGGTCACGCCGTGCTCATCAAGCCAGTGGCGTGCCTTCTTGACTGTATTGCAGTTGGGGATACCGTAAAGCTTCATATGTGCGCATCTTGATGATAAATGCGCACATTCTACACTAGCGTATTGAGAGCGAAGCGGTCTGTTGGCCCTGATACATAATGCTCACGGGCCGGAGCGGACCTGTATAGCCGGATTGCGATTCTATGTTGCGGGCTTGCAGCAATTCGATCAATTGGGATTGGTAGACCGGCTTGGCACAGAAAAAGCCCTGGATTTCATCGCAATCAAGGCTGAGCAGGATATTGCGTTCTTCCTGGGTAGTGACATTTTCTGCCGATACCTGGAGCTGCTGGGCATGGGCCAGTTCAATGATAGCGCCAGCGATAGCACGGGTTTTCGGGTTGCTGACGATATCCTGGGTAAAGCTGCGGTCGAGCTTGAGCGCTTTCAGGTGCAAATGTTGCAGATAAGGCAAGCTGGAGGAACCGGTGCCAACATTTTCCTGGTGGATATTGATGCTGATTGCGGGCAAGCGATTCAACAGGTCTGAATAGTGCTCTGGCATCTGCATGAATGCCGATTCCGTTATTTCAAAAATTAATGCATCTTTTGGCAAGCCAAAGCGTTCAAGCATGGCAGCCACGTATTGCTCCAGCTGGGGGTCGTGCAGTTGGGACACAGCAAGCGGCAGGTAGACCGGGATATGGATTTGTTGCTGACGCAGTTCCTGAATGCTGTGGTAACTTTGTTCCAGTATCCATTGGTTGATATCGCCGATCAACCCCAGTGACTCTGCCATCGGGATGAAAGTGGCAGGTGGAATGGCCCCTTTGGTGGGGTGTAGCCAGCATGCCTGAATTTCCAGACTGCTGATGGTGTTATCCAAAGTATTCTTGCGTTGCTCGAAATAGAGCGTCATTTCCTGGTTGGCAATGGCATGACGCAGCTCTTGCTGGGTTTCCAGGATATCGAAAGAGGCAGGCTCCAGCTTTTCATCAAAAAAGCGGAATCTATAAAAGTCATCGGCTTGCACGCGATACATGGCAGCCTCTGCATAGGTCAGCAGCCGGTCGGCGTCGCCATGTTGGGGATAAAGGGCAAGCCCAGCTCGCACAGCAAACACGATATTGTGTTTATCAACATGGAAAGTGGAGTTGAGTGACTGCATGACTCTTTCCATCACTGGCGAGATATCCTGCGTTTGCCTGATATCCTCGAACAGGACAAAAAACTCCCCATTGCCATGATAGGTAGCCATGTCGCAGCCGCGAATGGCATCCTGGATGTGTTTGGCGGCAATCTGGAGGGCTGTGTCATTGATATGTTGCCCAAGCGTTTGTTTTATCTGTTCCAGGTTTTCCAGCTTGATCATGGCTACGGCCAATGCAGTTCCCAGGCGCGAAGTGCGGCGGATGCCAATCTCTAAGTGATGCTGGAAATACTGCTGGTTGGGAAGCTGGGTGTGATCGTCCAGCATGTGCATGCGTCTGAGCTTAGACTGGGTATCGTTCGACAGCCAATTGCCTTGGTCATCATTGCGGGAATCCATGACGGCCAGAAGTGAGGCTATCAGAAGCAGCGTGCATATTCCCAGTGCAACCATGACGGCAAACAGGCTGGGCTGCAACGTGGAAACCGATGTGCAGAATGCATCAGGTGCGATCTGAGCAGCGGACATGCCAGTGAAATGCATGCCCGCGATACCGGTGGCCATGATGCCTGCCGCAAGGGCTTTGGAATTCGTGCTATGTGTCTGAGATGTATGCCCAGCCTTGAACATGCATGCAAGCGCGATGATGGATGACGCAATCGCGATAGCCACGGACAAGGTTACCAATGAGGTGTCGTAAGTAATCTCGGGAAACATTTGTATGGCATGCATGCCGGTATAGTGCATGGCGCTGATGCCCGCGCCCATGACAATGCCTGCAACCAGCAACACTTTTGGGTTGAGGCGTGGTTTGCTGGCGATATCGAGTGCTATCCATGACACGCTGATGGCGATCAGCCATGACAATGCTGTTTCGTCAAACGAGTAACCCATGGGGATAGGCAGAGACCAAGCCAGCATGCTGATGAAGTGCATGGCCCAGATACCGGAACCCATGGCAATCGCGCCCAATATCATCCAGGCTGTTGCTGAATTGCTGCCGCGGCTGCGTGCCACGCGGCTTGTGAACATGAATGCAGTCAGGGATGAGATAAATGCAATCACAATGGCGAGTAACACCAACTTGTAATCGTAATTGCCTGTCATGCTGTTTCCCTTCGCCTAGCAAGGTAATGTAGAACAATCCTTAACTGGCAACTTTTGTGCCGCTAGGCGATGCGGATGCTGTAACAGATGAGATGGGAGAAAGGTAATTATTTTTTTATAATAAAAACAAGTATCTATGAAGATCAGTGGAAGAGTGTGAGTGAGAGGAGTAGAGGTGTCAGGAGAATAGCCAACAGGAGGAATTGTTGGAGCCTCGACGCCACTGTCAGGATATTGACAACCTAAAAAGTCGGGCCTGGGTACGTTAGATAACGCTACCCAGGCCCGACTGGAATAATGCGGATGGGACGGCTACTTAAATACCGCGCAGCAGTTCGTTGATGCCGACCTTGCCTAAGGTCTTCGCATCAACTTTCTTGACGATGACGGCACAGTAAAGGCTGTAGCTGCCATCCTTGGATGGTAGATTGCCTGAAACGACCACGGAACCGGCAGGCACGCGACCATAGAAAATCTCGCCGGTTTCACGGTCGTAAATCTTGGTGCTCTGGCCGATGTAAACACCCATGGAGATTACGCAATTGTCTTCCACAATCACGCCTTCGACCACTTCGGAACGCGCACCGATGAAGCAGTTATCGCCAATGATGGTTGGGCCTGCCTGCACGGGTTCCAGCACGCCGCCGATACCGACGCCGCCTGAAAGGTGCACGTTCTTGCCGATCTGGGCGCAGGATCCGACGGTAGCCCAGGTGTCGACCATGGTGCCTTCGCCGACATAAGCGCCGATATTGACGTAGGACGGCATCAGCACGGCATTTTTGGCGATGAAGGAGCCGCGGCGCACGATGGCGTTCGGTACGACACGGAAGCCGCCGGCCTTGAAATCCTCTTCGGTGTAACCGGCAAACTTGGGTGGAACCTTGTCGAAGTACTTGGTGACGCCGTCATCGAGCAATACGTTGTCTTCGAGGCGGAAGGAGAGCAATACGGCTTTCTTGATCCATTGATGCGTGATCCAGTTCTGGCCGTCAGTACGCTCAGCCACACGCAGTTTACCGCTGTCGAGGTCGGCGATTACGCTGAATACGGCATCTCTGATTTCTGCGCTGGCAGTGGCTGGGGTGATCTCGGCACGACGCTCGAATGCGTCTTCAATAATGGATTGCAAGTTGCTCATCAAAATTCCTAGGGGTCGCTTCAGATAAAAACGATATTTTATCTGAAAACGACCTCTGGATTGGACAATTGCAGGCCTTATTTACCTTGCTTTTTTGCTTGTTCGTACAATGGCATGACGGCTGGAATCAGACGTTTGATATCGGCCATGCGCGATTCGTCGGAAGGGTGGGTGCTGAGCATTTCAGGCGGTTTGTCCCCGCCCAGCGCGCTCATTTTCTGCCAAAGCGTCAGCGCCGCATTCGGGTTGTAGCCCGCGCGCGCAGCAAGCTCAAGGCCGATTTCATCGGCTTCATGCTCGGCGGTACGACTGTTGGGCAGGGTGAGTGCCACGGCGGCAAGGGTGCCACCCAGCGCCAGGGTTTGCGTGGCGTTGTCCGCATTCTTGGTGCTGAGGCCAACGACGGCGGCCAGCCCGAGCAGGCCGTATTGCTGCGCCTTGGCGCGCGACATCTGCTCACGCACGTGTTCGCGCAGGGCATGGGCAATTTCGTGTCCCATCACAGCAGCGAGCTCGTCATCGCTAGGCTTGATCTGGTCGATCAGTCCGGTATACACCATGATCTTGCCGCCTGCCATGCAGTAGGCGTTGACTTCCTTGCTCTCCTGCACATTGATTTCCCATTTCCAGTTCGGGGCATCCGGGCGGAACACGCCGACATGGGCAATCAACTTATTGCCAATATTGCGGACACGCTTGGTTTCCGCGCTGTCGGTGTTCAGGAGTTTCTTGGTTTGCGCTTCCTTGACGGTTTGCTGGTAGGCCAGGGCGGACTGCTCCACGGCTTCCTGTTCGGAAACAAGCCCGACGTATTGTTTGCGGTCGACGCCCACATTACCACTGTTGGTGGTGCTGACAGTGGTGCAACTGGTGAGCTGAGTGAACAGCAGGGCGGACAATGCCAGTGTGATGGATTTTTTCATGTATACAACCTCTTTCAAAACCTGGGTTCAAGCATCAGGATGTCATTCTAGACGGGCAGGAGAGAGCCGACAATCCTTGATTACAAGGTGACCTGCGCGCCCAGCTCGATGACGCGGTTTGGCGGCAGTTTGAACTGGCTGGTGATGCTGTCTGCATTACGGAACATGCCTGCAAACAGCTTGTTGCGCCAATAGGCCATGCCGGAGTGGCGGCTGACGATCAGTGTTTCCTTGCCAATAAAGAACGAGGTTTCCATGGCATCGAGCTCAAGACCGAACTGCCGGGTCAAGGCAAGGTCGCGCGGCAGGTCGGGATCGTCCTTGAAGCCGTAGTTCACCGTGATGCGATAAAAGCCGTGAGGCAGCTCTTCCAGCCCCAGGCGGCTGCGCTCCTCGACATAGGGCACGTCGGCGATATGCACGGTGAGCAGGATATTGCGCTCGTGCAGTATTTTGTTGTGTTTGAGGTTGTGCAACATGGCGTGGGGCACGCCATGCGGATTGGGCGTCATGAAAATGCCGGTGCCTTCCACGTGCTGGGGCGGATGGGCGCCGATGGCTGCGATAAAGGGCTCCAGCAGCATGGCTTCCTCATGCAGACGGCCAAGCAGCAGGTCGCGCCCGTGCTTCCAGGTGGTCATCAGGGTGAAGATGACGATACCGATCAGGATGGGCATCCAGCCGCCATCCGGAATTTTCAGGATATTGGCGCTGAAGAACGCAAGGTCGATGACGAGGAACAGGCTTACCAATGCCAGCGTGCGTAGCCAGCCCCAGTGCCAGATACCATGGAACACGATACCCGCGAGCAGGGTGGTGAACAGCATGTTGCCGGTGACGGCGATGCCATAAGCGGCGGCCAGGTCGCCTGATGAGCCAAAGCCGACGACCAGCGCCATGACCGCAACCATCAGGCTCCAGTTGATATAGGGCATGTAGATCTGGCCTTTTTGCTGCGCCGAAGTGTGTAGTATGCGCATGCGCGGCAGATAGCCTAGCTGTAATGCCTGCGCCGAGATGGAGAAGGCGCCTGAAATTACGGCCTGCGACGCGATCACGGTCGCCAGCGTTGCCAAGGCGATGAGAGGATAGATCATCCATTCGGGTGCCAGCAGGTAGAAAGGGTTCTTGATGGCTTCCGCGTCATGCAGCACCAGTGCGCCCTGGCCGAAATAGTTCAAGACCAGCGCGGGCAGGACGAAGCTGAACCAGGCATAGCGGATCGGCCTAGGGCCGAAATGCCCCATGTCTGCATACAGGGCTTCCACCCCGGTGACTGCCAGCACTACGGAACCGAGCGCGACGAAGGCGACCCAGGGCGCGTTGAAAAAAAACTGCACGGCATAGAAGGGGTTGAGCGCATATAGCACCCTGGGCTCGTGCAGGATATTGACGATGCCCAATCCCGCCAGCGTTGCAAACCACAATAGCATGACAGGGCCGAACAAGGCGCCCGCTACCGCCGTGCCCTTGCTTTGCAGCCAGAACAGGATAAACAGGATGATCAGCGTCACCGGCACGATGAACTGTTCCAGCGCGGGTGCGGCTACTCCGACCCCTTCGATTGCCGACAGCACCGAGATGGCTGGCGTAATCATGCCGTCGGCGTAGAACATGCAGGCGCCCAGGATCCCCGCATACATCACCGTGCGCTTGCGCTCGCCCTTGAGGTTGCGGCTGGCGAGTGCCAGCAACGCCATGATGCCGCCTTCGCCATTGTTGTCGGCACGCATGACGAACATGGTGTATTTCAGGGATACCACGAGGATGAATGACCAAAGGATCAAGGCCAGAATGCCAAAGACATTATCGTGCGTTAGCGGTACCGGGTGCGGGCTTACCGCGAACACTTCCTTCATCGTATAAAGCGGGCTGGTGCCGATGTCGCCAAAGACCACCCCCAGCGCAGCCAGCGCTAGCAGGGGAAGGGCAGGTTTGTGATTGCCGCAAGGTTGCATATGGCGTGGAATGAAAATTTTCCGCCATTCTACGCCTCTGCAGGCATTTGGGCGTGAGCTGTGTGGCGCTCTTATGTTTCGCTGGTGGCGCGGATGTCGGCCTGGGCGCTGCCGCGGCCCAAGGTGAGCTTGACCTGGTCGCCCGGCGCGAGCTGCGCGCTGTCCTGCACCAGTTCGCCATCCAGTTTTTCCACCAATGCATAGCCGCGTTGCAGCACCGCACTGGGGTTGAGGTGGGCGAGGCTTTGCTGCAATCCTGACAGGCGTTGTTGCTGCCGCTGCAGTTGCCGGGCCATGGCGTGCGTCAGGCGCAGTTGCAATTGCTGCAGGTGCTGTTGCTGGTGTTGCACCTGCTGCATGGGCGAGAGCAGGCGGCGGCTTAAATAGTCGAGTTGCTGGCTGCGCTGGTCGATACGGTTCTGCATGGCGCGTGCCAGCCGCTCGCGGTAGAGCTGCAGGCCGCGCAGCAGCGCTTGGCGGTCTGGTGTGGCAAGCTCGGCGGCAGCGGTCGGCGTGGGCGCGCGTACGTCGGCGACGAAATCGGCGATCGTGAAGTCGGTTTCATGTCCGACGGCGCTGATGACCGGCAGGCGGCAGGCATGGATGGCGCGCGCGACGATTTCCTCGTTGAACTGCCACAAGTCCTCGATGCTGCCGCCGCCACGGCAAACAATCAGCACATCGCATTCCGTACGAGCATCAGCGGTGCGGATGGCTTGCGCAATCAGGGCGGCAGCGCCCTTGCCCTGCACCGGTGTGGGGTAGATGACGACATTGACAGCAGGCATGCGCCGCCTGAGCGTGGTCAGCACGTCGCGCAGCGCGGCGGCATCGGGCGAGGTGACGATCCCGATCTGGCGAGGATGGGTCGGGATGGCCTGCTTGTGCTCGGTTGCGAACAAGCCTTCCGTATTCAGTTGGGCCTTGAGTTTTTCATAAGCCTCGTACAAGGTGCCCAGCCCCGCGCGTTGCAGGAATTCTATGGTGAGCTGAAAATCGCCTCGCGCCTCGTACAGCGTCACCACCGCGCGCGCCTCCACCTTGTCGCCCTCGCGCGGAATCCAGTCCAGGTAGGCGTTGCGGCCGCGGAACATCACGCAGCGCACCTGCGCGCCCTGATCCTTGAGCGAGAAATACCAATGGCCGGAGGCGGCGCGGGTCAGGTTGGAGATTTCGCCGCTGATCCAGAACAAGGGGAAGCTCTGTTCCAGTAGTTCACGCGCCATGCGGTTGAGCTCGCTGACGCTGAGGATGCGTTGGGGGATATCTGACATGTGGGAGCCGGTGTTAAAGCAGGTTGGTGCTAACCAGGCTGTATCCGTTACAATTGCGAGACTTTTATTATAAGTGCTGGGAATGTTTATGTGTAACAAGCTGTTTTCTGGTCGTCGCGGGTATTTCCTTGGCTTTATCGCAAGTTTCGGCCTGGTGGGCCTGGCCTTGTTCCTGCAGCAGCAATACCACCTCGAACCCTGTCCCTTGTGCATTTCCCAGCGCATCGCCTTTATGGCGCTCGGGCTGCTGTTCCTGATTGCAGCCCTGCATAACCCCGGCAATATCGGCAGGAAGGTGTATGGCCTGGTGCATGTCGCTGCAGCGGTCACCGGCATTGGTATTGCCGCACGCCATATCTGGATCCAGGCCAACCCGGAGAAAGTCATGGCGGAGTGTGGTGCCGGATTCGATTACATCATGGAGACCTTCCCGCTGAAAAAAGCGCTGGACCTGATCTTCAAGGGCACAGGCGAATGCTCGGCGATGGACTGGACTATGTTTGGCCTGACCATCCCGCAGCTTTCCCTGATCGCATTTGCCGTCCTGGGCCTGTTTGCCATCGTATTAGCCTTCAGCAAGAAGGCTTGAGTAAATTCCCGGGCGAGCATGGCTGGCCCACCAACGACTGAATGAACATGTATAAAACCCTGGAAGATTTCGTAGGTAACACGCCGCTGGTCAAATTGCAGCGCATGGCGGGCAAGACCAGCAACACCATACTGCTCAAGCTCGAAGGCAACAATCCCGCTGGCTCGGTCAAGGACAGGCCCGCGCTGTCCATGATCCTGCGCGCCGAGGAGCGCGGCGACATCAAGCCCGGCGATACCCTGATCGAGGCCACCTCCGGCAACACCGGCATCGCCCTTGCCATGGTGGCGGCCATGCGCGGCTACAAGATGGTGCTGGTCATGCCGGACAACCAAACCCTGGAACGCCGCCAGAGCATGAAGGCCTACGGCGCTGAACTGGTGCTGACGCCCAAGGATGGCAGCATGGAGCTGGCGCGCGATGTGGCGCTCAAGCTGCAGGCTGAAGGCGAGGGCATCGTGCTCGACCAGTTCGGCAACCCGGACAATCCGCTGGCGCATTATGAAAGCACCGGCCCGGAAATCTGGCGCGACACCGCGGGCAAGGTCACGCACTTCGTCTCCAGCATGGGCACCACCGGCACCATCATGGGCACCTCGCGCTATCTCAAGGAACAGAATCCCGATATCCAGGTGATCGGCGTGCAGCCGGAAGAGGGTGCGCAGATTCCCGGCATCCGCAAATGGCCGGAAGAATACCTGCCCAGCATCTTTGACCCGAGCCGCGTGGACAGCCTCCTCTACGTCAACCAGGAAAACGCCGAAAAAACCACGCGACGGCTGGCGCAGGAAGAAGGCATCTTCGCCGGCATCTCCTCCGGCGGCGCGCTCCATGCCGCGCTGCAACTCTCCAAGAAAGTGGAAAACGCCGTGATTGTGACAATCGTCTGTGATCGTGGCGACCGGTATCTTTCCACCGGGGTGTTTCCTGCGTAGATATTCGCATCTAAATATTGACTGATGTATCAGTCAGGCTCCTTCGCTGAGAGTAGATTATCTCCCTGGGCGGCCTGCCGCATGGAGGTTTTCAGCGTTAGAAGGTTAAAGAAAGGTTTTTATGAATAGCAAGCAAATCCGTATCGGCATTGCCGGTTACGGCAACTTGGGGCGCGGCGTTGAGGCCGCGATTGCAAAGAATCCCGACATGGCGCTGGTCGGCGTGTTTACTCGCCGGGCGCCTGAATTGGTCAAGACACTTTCAGCGCAGACGCCGGTGCATGCCATTGCGGATTTGCCCGATTACCGCGATGTGATCGATGTCTTGATTCTGTGCGGCGGTTCCAAGGACGATCTGCCGCACCAGGGGCCGGAAATGGCGGCGATGTTCAATATCGTCGATAGCTTCGATACCCACGCGCGCATTCCCGAATATTTCGCTGCTGTCGATGCTCCGGCGCAGGCAAACCGCAAGACGGCGCTGATCGCTATCGGCTGGGATCCGGGCATGTTTTCCATCAATCGACTGTACGGCGAAGCCTTGCTGCCCGATGGCGCAACTTACACCTTCTGGGGCAAAGGGCTCAGCCAAGGCCACTCGGATGCCATCCGCCGCGTGCCTGGCGTCAAGGCGGGCGTGCAATATACGCTGCCCTCATTGGAAGCCATCGAACAGGTGCGCAGCGGCGCGCGCCCTGAATTGACCACACGCCAGAAGCACACGCGTGAATGCTTCGTGGTGCTGAGCGAAGGCGCAGACGCGGCAGCCGTCGAGCAGGCTATCGTCACCATGCCCAACTATTTCGCCGATTACGACACCACGGTGCATTTCATCAGTGAGGAAACCCTACGCGAAGAACACAACAGCATGCCTCACGGCGGCTTTGTCATCCGCAGCGGCAACACCAGCGAAGCCAACGCCCAAGTGATCGAATACTCGCTGCAACTGGACAGCAACCCCGAGTTTACCTCTAGCGTTCTGGTCGCATATGCCCGTGCCGCCTATCGTCTGAGCGAGCAGGGTCAGTTCGGCGCCAAAACTGCCTTTGATGTCGCGCCCGGACTATTGTCGATCAAGTCCCCGGCGCAATTACGCGAGGAATTGCTCTAAAAGTATTACGGCAGGTTGAAATGGCTGAGCGGCAGCCGGGGTAAAAGCAGTTATTGGCTTTAAAGCCTTTGCATTAGCTGCGTGGTGTCAGGGAGTGGTCCAGCATGTGTCCCTGGATTTACTGAGGCGTTAAGTTGATTTCCACGCAGTCTGCTCCGCAGTTTCCCCGTTTATCAGGTGAAGTGGCAGAGCGGGGCCGATGCAGCACTGCGCGTGTCGGGATGATGCTTAGCGACTCACCAATCACGGTAGCCTGTCCATCGACGATCAACGAATAATCCGCTTCGGATTGTGGCGGCCAAACCAGGCCGACAGTAGATCGTGCTAGCGTATTGTGGCGTGTGCGGCTACCTATATGGTTGATCACCAACTTGTTATCTTGCAGGGTTGCTGCCACTTGTACTGCATGTGGTGTGCCTTGATCAGTGACAGTCATCAGGTAAGCAAAGCGGTAACGTGATATGGCCTCTGCCAGTTCCTTCAATTCTACTGGGATGCTCATCATTGATTCCTTTATGCTGAATGCGCTGGGAGGTAATTAATCTTCTACTTCCCAGAGATACATGCTCGACTTCTTGTTGAGAATCTGGAGCTCATATGCGCTAGAACATGCTGCCCCGGCAAAGCCATAGCACACATGCAAGGGGAGCAAGTGCTCCTGCTGCGGCTGGCAATAGCGCGCGAAAGGCGCCGACTCCCAATTTTCCAGCCTCAGCATTCTTTCCTCTTCCGTTAGGTTCTTATCCGAACAAGTTTCTAGCAGCCATTGCTCGAATGCATGATTCATGGCCCTTGATTCATCGGTTTCTGGAGAGAAGAATGCCCGCATGTTGTGAAAAGAAAAACCAGAACCAATCATGAGTAACGACGGGTCAGCCAAGGCTTGTAAAGCTTGTCCCAGCTTGATGTGCTCGGCAGCATCCAAATTATCGATTAACGATAACTGCACGCACGGGATATCAGCCTCCGGATACATGATGGTCAATGGAACAAACAAGCCATGATCAAAACCTCTGGATTCATCAAGGACTGCATCGATGCCAGCACTTTCAAGCTCTTGGGTGATGGCCTGCGCCAGTTGCGGATTACCTGGACAGGGATATTGGATTTCATAGGTTTCCCTGGGGAAGCCGCTGTAGTCATATATCAGCCCAGGATTGCGGCCCGCGGTGATCGTCGGACGCCGTTCCTCCCAATGCGCGCTGACCATGAGAATGGCAGATGGTTTTGCGATAGTGGTTGCAATGTTTTTCAACAGAGAGACCATCTCTGCGTGAGCCGGATCCCCCAGAAGGGGCATGGGGCCACCTCCATGAGATAAGAATAGTGCGCGACGTTGGTTTTTCACTGATTTGATCTTATTGAAGCTTGACTCTTGAATTATGCCTCATTCACAGAGGTATGGAATCTCGAAATTCTTTATGTGTCATGGAGCTAATAGGTAAGAAGTTAGAACTGATTATTGATGCAATATTACGACTTACATGTATCGTCTTGAAGTTATTGCCGTAGTTGATTCTTTGATTTCGTGAATATAACTGTAACTTAATGAGTCAAAATAATTTTTTGGTGTTTTGTTCATTTTGAATGGATCGAAGGAGACTGACCCCTTTGATTCTGTCTTTGATTCTGCAACGGCGGGAACGGGGTGTCTGCCTCCAATGCGCGCACCAGGCCGCCGGGCAGCCGGTAGTATTGATGGCTCATCTGGAATGACGGGGCGCGTACTTGAGGAGGCAGCAGGAATGCAGCATGGACCAAGCTTAACACAATGCCGCCGTGCTTTGCTGGGCGTACCGGTTGTGTTATTGTGCCCGCATGAGTGCCTACCGCTTCATCGTCCTGTTGCTGTTGACCGTATTCCTGGCGGATACGGTGATGGCCAGCGCAGCCCTGCACTTGCCGGCCGCTATGTCTGCCAATGCGCAGCCCGGTGCGCATCAGCATCAGGGGCATCACGATGTGATGCAGCATGATGACAAGGCGCAACCGCACGAACATGGCTGCAGGAATTGCCATAACTGCCTGTCATGCTTCAGCGCATTGCCCGTTTCCCTTTATATGGCGGCGCCGGAATTGCCCCGTGCCCGGGTGAACAGCGAAGTCACTACCATTTACCTTCCGCCTGCGCTCGCGCCATTGCAGCGACCGCCTATTACCCTGCTTTTCATCTGAACCCTGGAAAGGCTGCTTTGTTGCTGCCTGATACCGTATGCTTGCCTGATTTTTTCCACTGCCAGGCAAGCGCCAGACTCACGAATGGAGAGCATCATGCGATTCAACCCAATGCTGGCGGCCTTGTGCTGCCTGTGCTTTGTCCTGCCTGCCATAGCAGCGGAAACCGCCACCCCAGGCCCGACGCTGCAATATGAGCGAGCGCTCAAGCAATACCGCAAATTCGATCACGGTGGTGCCGCTTCATCAACAGATGATCACCAGCGCCATAACCCCCATGATGACCATGCCGGACATGACAAGCCCCTGCCTGGGCCTCACGAGCAGATGCCGCATGACGAACATGCCGGGCATCAGCACATGCACGGAGAATAACCATGGCCAGACTGTTTTCCGGGCAAAGCATATCCTGTCTTGCCGTCATAGCCGGCCTGCTTTCCGGCTGCGCCACATTCAGCCCCGACGGCGGCATGGAGGATGTGCATACCACGGTGCGCCAGCATATCAAGCAGGATGTCGCCTTGATGGATGCGGGAGGGACAGCACTGCGGCAGCGCCTGGATGAATTGCGCGCCAAGCCGCTGGGGATAGAAGAGGCAGTGCAGCTTGCATTGCTAAACAACCGCGGATTGAGGGCCGGGTTTGCCAGGCTGGGAATAGCCGAGGCGGATCTGGTGCAGGCGGGGCGGCTGCCCAATCCGCGTTTTTCCATGCTTTACGCCCGGCATGACGGCGAATACAAGATAGAACAGTCGTTCACCTTCAATATTTTTTCCTTGTTGACCATGCCCCAGGCGCGCGCTGTCGAGCAGCAACGTTTCGCGCAGGCGAGGCGGAAAACCAGCCTGCGGGTGCTGGCCTTGGCGCAGGCAACGCGCCAGACCTGGGTGGAGGCGGTGGCGGCGGAACAGGCCGTGCGCTATGCCGAGCAGGTAATGCAGGCGGCGGAGGCGGCAGCGGAGCTGGCGCGGCGCATGCGCGAGCAGGGCAACTGGAGCACGCTTGACCAGGCGCGGGAGCAGGGCTTCTATGCCGATGCGGCATTGGAGTATGCCGTGGCGCGGGAGTATCAGCAGCTTGCCCGCGAACGCCTGGCAAGCGTGCTCGGACTGGCGGATAGCCATCAGTTCACGCTGCCGCCGCGCCTGCCTGATTTGCCGAAAGAAGAGGACGAGCTGCTGCAGGTGCAACAGCAGGCATTCCTGCAGCGGCTGGATTTGCAGGCCATGCGTGCCGAAGTGGATGCGCTGGCGAAACAGCTGGGCCTGGATAAGGCCACGCGCTTCATCAACGTGCTGGATATTGGTCCGGCCCGCGTATTGGAAGGGCGGCGCGGCGAAGCTTACAAGAAAGGGGTGACCCTGGGTTTCGAGCTGCCGTTGTTTGACTGGGGCGAAGCCCGCGTGAAGCGTGCCGAGGCAATGTATACCGAGGCGCTGGAGCGCACTGCTCAGATGGCGGTCGATGCAGAGGCTGAGGTGCGCGCCGCCCATACGCGTTACCGCGCGCGCTATGAAATGGCTCGCCATGTCCAGGACGAGATCGTGCCATTGCGCAAACGCATCCTGCAGGAAAACCAATTGCGTTACAACGGCATGCTGTTGAGCGCGTTCGAGTTACTTTCAAGCGTCCGGGAACAGGTGGGCAGCGTGAAGCAATATATCGATGCCGTACGCGATTTCTGGCTCGCGGATGCCAGTTTGACCATGGCGATGGCCGGGCCCGTAGCTTGGATGGATGTGGAAGGGAGGGGAGAGTAATGCTGAATCGACGTGAATTTTTCAAACTGGGAGCGGCAGCGGTGGCTGCCAGTACCGTCAGCAAAGTGGCGATGGCGGCCCTGCCGGAAATCGCCAGTATGCAGAACGCCGAAACGCAGGTGCCGCCCGCGTCCGGCAATGGCCGTCCGTTCCACCCGGTAGTGACCTTGAACGGCTGGAGCCTGCCCTGGCGCATGCGCGACGGCGTCAAGGAGTTCCACCTGGTGGCGGAGCCCGTGGTGCGGGAGATTGCGCCGGGCATGCAGGCGCATTTGTGGGGCTATAACGGGCAGAGCCCGGGGCCGACGATTGAAGTGGTGGAAGGCGACAGGGTGCGCATCTATGTCACTAACCGCCTGCCAGAACCGACCAGCGTCCATTGGCACGGGCAGCGCCTGCCCAACGGCATGGATGGTGTGAGCGGTCTCACGCAGCCTGCGATTCCCAGCGGCAAGACCTTTGTCTATGAGTTTACAGCCAGACGCGCAGGCACTTTTATGTACCATCCGCATACCGATGAAATGGTGCAGATGGCGATGGGCATGATGGGGTTCTGGGTCACGCACCCGAAAAATCCAGACTTCATGCGCGTGGACCGCGATTATGTCTTTCTCATCAATGCCTATGACATTGACCCAGGCAGTTACACGCCCAAAGTGGCGACCATGCTGGAACACAACCTCTGGACCTTCAACAGCCGCGTGTTCCCCGGCATCGCGCCCATGGTGGCAAGGCAAGGGGAGAAAGTACGCATCCGCGTCGGTAACCTCAGCATGACCAACCACCCCATCCACCTGCATGGACATGAATTCGTCGTTGCCGGCACGGATGGCGGCTGGACGCCGCCCGCCTCACGCTGGCCGGAGGTCACCACGGACATTTCCGTGGGGCAGATGCGCGCGATTGAACTGATTGCCGACGAACCCGGCGACTGGGCATTCCATTGCCACAAGAGCCATCACACCATGAACGCCATGGGGCACCAGGTGCCGACCATGATAGGCGTGGAGCAGCGCGACCTAGTGGAAAAAATCACGCAGGTATTGCCGGACTATATGCCCATGGGCAAAGACGGCATGGCGGAAATGGGCGAGATGACCATGCCGCTACCGGAAAACACCTTGCCCATGATGAGCGGGCAGGGGCCGTTTGGCAGCCTGCACATGGGCGGCATGTTCACCACGTTCAAGGTCAGGGCCGGATTGAAAGCCGGAGATTACCGCGATCCCGGCGACTACCAGCATCCGACGGGAACAATCGCGTACGAAGTCGAGGTGGAAGAAGCATCAATGATCAAGCGTGCGCCAGCTCCCGAACCCGACGGGCATGAGCTGCAGGTGCGCAAGCCTCATGCGCATGACGGGCATTGAGGCTGGCGGCAGGCCTATTCCGCCGTATAACCGGCCTCGTCGATGGCATGGCGGAATGCCTCGGTAGAGGCACTGCTTTCTATGCGCACGATCTTGCTGGGCAGGTCGATATCGACCTTGGCTTGCGGGTCAAGCGCAAGGGCTGCCTGGGTAATGGCGTGCACGCAATGATTGCAGCTCATGTCATTGACTTTGAATTCATGCATGGAAGGCTCCTTGATAATGAACAGCACACAGTATGAACCTTTCCATCATGGTAAAGTCAAGTCTTGACCTTCCTATGGTGGGAGGCTTTAAGATCGATCGGTAAAAGTCTTCTGGATTACAAGAAAAAGGAACCGAGCATATGCCAGAGCAGGCTTCACTGGAAAAACTGGATTTCGCCATTACCGGCATGACCTGTGCGGCTTGCGCCAGCCGGATAGAAAAATCCCTGAACAAACTGCCGGGCGTGAAGCTCGCCACGGTCAATCTTGCGACCGAAAAGGCGCATGTAGAGGCTGAGGGCGCACACCTTGCGCAACAGGTGGAGCAGGCGGTAGCCAAGCTGGGCTACCAGGCGAGCCTGGTCCGGGCGGATGCGCCCACGCACCTGGCCGAACCTGCCCAGGATGGCTGGAAGGTCGCGGTGGCGGCATTGCTGAGCTTGCCGCTGGTATTGCCGATGGTTGGCATGCTGTTTGGCTATCACTGGATGCCGCCGGGGTGGCTGCAATGGCTGCTCGCAACGCCGGTGCAGTTCTGGCTTGGTGCTCGGTTCTACCGTTCCGGCTGGAAAGCGGCAGTCAATCTTTCCGGCAATATGGACCTGCTGGTGGCGATCGGCACGTCGGCGGCCTATTGGCTTTCCGTTTACCTGCTGTTGCAGCATGCGCAACATCTGTATTTCGAGGCCAGCAGCGCGGTGATTACGCTGGTGCTGCTGGGCAAGTGGCTGGAAAGCCGCGCCAAGCGCCAGACGACCGAGGCCATCCGCGCCTTGCAGGCATTGCGTCCGGAAACGGCCAGGCTGCGGCGCGACGGCGTGGAGCAGGATGTGCCGCTGTCCAGCATCGAGGTCGGTGACATGGTCGTGATCCGTCCGGGCGAGCGCGTTCCAGTGGATGGCGTGATCCGCGAGGGTAGCAGCTATCTGGACGAAGCCATGTTGACCGGGGAGAGTACGCCAGCGAAAAAAGGCGCGGGTGGCAAGGTGGCAGGTGGCGCGGTCAACCTCGATGGCGTGCTGCTGGTGGAAACCAGCGCGATTGGCGCCGAGACCATGCTTTCCCGCATCATCCGCATGGTGGAGGATGCGCAGGCGGCCAAGCCCGCCATCCAGCGGCTGGTGGACAAGGTCAGCGCCGTGTTCGTGCCGGTAGTGCTGGTGATTGCCGCGCTGACATTGGCCGCCTGGGTCTGGCATGACGGCAATTGGGAACAGGCTGTGCTCAACGCGGTGGCGGTGCTGGTGATCGCCTGCCCCTGCGCGCTGGGCCTGGCCACGCCAGCGGCGATCATGGCCGGGACAGGCGTGGCGGCGCGGCATGGCATTTTGATCAAGGATGCGGATGCGCTGGAGATGGCGCACCGCATTGATACCGTCGTATTCGATAAAACCGGCACTCTCACCGTGGGCAAGCCACGCATCATCCAGGCCGTGGCTGCACCCGGGCAGGAGGAACGGCTGCTGCGCCTGGCTGCCGCGCTGGAGCAAGGTAGCCATCACCCGCTGGCGGTGGCGGTGTTGGACTATGCGCGCGACAAAGGCCTCATCGTCGATACCGCGACGGAAGCCGTGGCATTGCCCGGACGCGGCTTGATGGCCAAAGTGCAGGGCAGGCGTGTCTGGCTGGGCAACCAGCACGCCATGCAGGAGGCGGGCGTGGCGACGGAAACCTGGCATGATGCCGTGACGCCGTTGATGCAGGCCGGGCATAGCATTTCATGGCTGGCGGCGGAGAATGAGCAGGGCGAACTGCAATTGCTGGGGTTGCTGGCCTTCGGCGACGAGGTGAAGCCTGAAGCTGCCAAATCCATCCAGAATCTGCATGCGCTGGGTATCCGGGTATTGCTGCTGACAGGCGACAACCAGGCCAGCGCCAACCGCATTGCGCAGCAACTGGCGCTGGACGAGTGGCATGCGGGGCAGTTGCCGGACACCAAGGCCAGCGTCATTGCCGGCCTGCGGCGGCAGGGCCGCATCGTGGCGATGGTGGGCGACGGCATCAATGATGCGCCGGCGCTGGCGGCGGCGGATATCGGCTTTGCCATGTCCAGCGGCACGGATGTCGCGATGCACACCTCCGCCGTAACCCTGATGCGGGCAAGCCCGCTAATGGTAGCGGATACCATCGCCATCTCGCGCCGCACCTATCGCAAGATTCAGCAAAACCTGTTCTGGGCCTTCGTCTATAACATGGTGGGCATCCCGCTGGCCGCCCTGGGCCTGCTGAACCCGGTAGTGGCAGGGGCGGCGATGGCGCTGAGCTCGGTCAGCGTCGTGACCAATGCCCTCATGCTGCGGCGCTGGCGGCCTGCGGAGCAGGAGTATAGGAGAAGCAGCGGCCACTAGCGGCGTATCGGCAAAAATGATACGCCACTATGAAGCCATCGGCCGGGCCTGTCAGAAATTCCGTGTTCAAGGCTGGTTAAGACTCACAAATAAAGCCTGACAAAGCGATCCTGAAACACGACCGAGTACATCGGCTCGAGCGGTCTGGCTTGCCAGACAGTCACTTCGGTCATGACCTCGACGGTGACCGAACTGATCCTGCAGAAAGTCCTGTATCTCGCGCACCATCATGCCTCGGGCGTACATGGCGACGATCTTGTCGTCAAAGCCAGTAAACCGGCGCTCATAGGGTCTTGGGTTTGCGTTGCATAAATACTCCTTGGGAAGATGTTATGCCTCAAACACGAAATTAATAACAGCCCCAATAAAAGGATCAACTTCCTGCAAGTTCACAGTAATATCATCATACGACACGTCAGCAAAGCCCTGCTCTCTATCCTGATCATTATTCAACACCACCGACTGTATCCAGCGCTCACATACAGAACGAATAAGCTCCGGGGTTAGTGTCACCGGCATGATCGGCTTCATCTTGGACAGACGTTCACGCTCACGGGCCAAGGCCGTCTCAAAGGCCTGATCCAGCTCAACCGCACGCAGACGCGCCAGCTTGACCGCTTCACTGCGAATGGTCGTGCCTAGACTATGACGGATTTCTTTACGATGTTGAAACTGCGGGATGACGGCTAAAGGCACCTTGCGCCTGAACCACCAGGTAGAACCGCGTAATTCGAGATACTTCTCTGAGGACATATCGCACACATCTCCAATGTAAAGTGGAACATTGAAGTGTAGCGATCGGGTCGGATTATCTGATTGATTCCAATGGGTTACTAAAAAATCAACAGTTTATCAATGACTTGGCGGAGAGGGAGGGATTCGAACCCTCGACAGAGTTGCCCCTGTGCCACCTTTCCAGGGTGGTGACTTAAACCACTCATCCACCTCTCCGCAAAACGAGGCCGGATTATATATTAAATATCCTGATCAGACCAAGTGTTTTGCCAAATAACCCAGATAATTTTTTAGAGCGTGACGATATAAGCTTATCTTAGGTATTTTGTTTGCGTTACATAGCCGACAATTGAATGGATTCTCGGTTATGCCTTTTTCTGAAACGCCAGCCTAGCAAACTCAAACCGATACCTAGCATTGCCCATGTTTCGGGTTCAGGCACTGGGGCAGCGATGCGCAAGTTGAAGGCTTCATCGTATTGCGCCTGGGTAATGCCGGCCGATTTGAACAATACATGGAAAGGGTCGGAGTCTATGTATTTCTGCTCACCGTTTTCCATGGTTGGGGACCATATCTGCAATGTCAGAAGATACGCTCCTGCCGGTGCAGAACTGGATAACGCCCAATCCAGATGAGAGTGGAAAGTCCCATTCTGGCTGGCTGCATCAATGGCAGCTGTCTCGGGCCCACTAATGCCGTCCGTGCTGAAAACAGTACCTTTGGCATAGTAATTGTATTGAGCCGCATAAGTCGAATTACGTGGGTTTAACATGTAATTGACAAAAACATCACTCGGGATTGCGCCATAAAGCGTTACCGTGGCCCCGCTTGCCGCATCACCCCAGAGTCCGGTATTCGGATCCCAGTAGGATAAGGTTCCCAGCGCCCTGAAATGTATTTCCTCCCCATACTTAAATGTATTGGCAAAGGATTGAAAGCCAGGGTCATCCGTAAGGCGCGGTCCGCCTTCCAGATCATCAAAATATCCCGGGAAAATCTTGTAACCGGTTTGGGTATCGACAGGCAACTTGCCAGCCAAGTCAAAATCGCCATAAAAATCAATGTCGATCTTGCTGCCAGCGACCGGGCCGTTGCTGGTACCCACCCGCACATCGTAATGCATGGCCTGGGCAAAGGTAGCGTAACTCAACATGGCGAATGCCAATATAGAAGATTTGATCATTGCTTGCTCCTTGATTGGTGCTCAAAGAAAAGCACCCATCAGGGTGCTTTTCTTACAGGATTAGCCCTGTTGACGACGACGCAACTGCCAGCCCATCAGGCCCAGGCCTGCCAGGAACATGGCATAGGTGCTTGGTTCAGGTACAGCCACGACCAGATTGTGTTGCAGGTCGTGGAGTGCGTGGTGAGCGTCACTTGCACTCAAGCCACTGTTAAGCACGAGATAGAAGGGATTGGAGGAAAGATAACCGTTGTTGGAAAGTACCAAGGCGTCATTTTGCAACTCAAGCGAAACCAGTTGCAAGGTAATGAAATAGACGCCATCGGTTGGAGAGCCTGAAGCCGAGCTGATGCTGAAATCAAGGTGAGAGTGAATCTTGCCTGTGGGGTCAGCCTGGCCAATCAGGCCAAAGCTATCGCCACTGATACCATCAACGCCCCATGTAGTACTTTCGCCATAAGCGCCTGCAATACTGATGGTTTCACCATTGTTGACAACATTGGTCCAAACATCGCCTGTCCAGGACCACAAGTTGCCAATTGCCTGATAACCGATGATAGAACCAGGAGCAAAGGTATTAGTTGGGCTATCGAAGCCAGGATTGCTTGTCGCGTAAGGACCGCGGGCAAAATCGCGGAAATCGCCCTCGAAAATGGCATAGCCGGTGCCTTCCTGATAGTGCAGCCCTGAGTCAGCGCTACCCACCTCGAACTGGCCATTGTTCAGTGTCACGATGATATCACCTGCATGCAGGTCCTCTGCAAATACAGCCCCGCTGAACAAGCTCGCGCTTACAAACATAGTTGCGATCAAATGACGCATGGCATTACTCCCTTTATAAACAAGAAGATATAAATTCCCATCCAGATACACTATCTGAACCGTAATCCATGATATACAACACTGTTGCACAATGCAACTTAGTAGCATTACAATGATTGCAATCATGAAAACTTCAGATAATTTATTGGTTTAGATGTGCGTCCCCCTGTCGACCCCTCACGCTCCTGCCGCCTTGCCGCACTGATTTCCCTGGCTTTTCCCGGCGCTTTTCTATCGGTACTGGCATTCGCGGCAGAAAAGGCAAGCGAAGAAGGCCCTTCCATTGTGCTGGACGCCATTGAAGTACAGGCTGCGCCGGAAGAACTGACCAACTCGCTGGATCCGTCTAGCACGCTTTCCGGCAAGGAGCTGATGCTGAAAAGCGCGGCGACGCTGGGGGCCACCCTGCAGGACGAACTGGGCGTGGCCAACGCCACATTCGGCCCGAACGTGGGCCTGCCGCTGATCCGCGGGCAGCATGGCTCGCGCACCCGGGTCATGGTCAACGGCGTAGGCACGCATGACGCCTCCGCCATGAGCCCGGACCACGGCACCACGGTGGAATCCCTGTTGGCAAAGGAGATCAAGGTATTGCGCGGCCCGGCCACAATACGCAATGGCGGCGGCGCCATCGGCGGCGCGGTGGAAATCACGGATGGCCGCATTCCCGAGCGCTTGCCGGCCAAGACCAAGGTCACTACGCAGTTGCGCTTCAATACCAACCATGACGAGCGCATCATGGCGACCGAACTGCTCACCAAGGCAGGCCAGGTGGCTTTCCATGCCGATGTGCACGGGCGGGAGAGCAACGATATTCACGTGCCAGGCATGGCCATTGATGAAGCTGCACTCGCCTATATGTGGATGGAACCTCCAGGCGACAAAAATACTCATGGATACACAGGCAATACCAATGCCCGCAGCAAGGGGGGCAGTGTCGGCGCCAGTATCTTTGGCGAGATGGGCTACATGGGCGTTTCGCTCAGCCACTATGCCAACAACTATGGCATCCCGATGGGCCTTCCTCATAGTCATGGCGGTCCGGTAGAGCAAGCAGAACGCGTGCGTATTGATATGCAGCAGGACCGCATCGATCTCAAAGGGGAGTTGTTCCTGCCTTATGAGTGGCTGGAAAGCATCGCGCTGCGCATTGGCAAATCCAATTACCATCACGATGAACTCAGCAACGGCTTGCAACAAACCCGCTTTAGCAATGATGTTATCGAACACCGGCTGGAATTCAATCACCGGCTATTTCCCAAGCTTTCCGGCACTTTGGGCTTTCATGGCATCAACCGTGATTTTGCTGCCTTGGGCATAGAGGCATTTGTACCCGAATCAAAGATAGATACAAAAGGCTTTTACTTAATTGAAACGCTCGATTTCAATCCCTGGCAGTTGGAGTTTGGTTTCCGCAAGGAGAAAAGTAAGATTAATGCCAATGCGCAGCCTATTCATATCGGCAACTTTCCAGGGATTATCCCTGCAGCAAAAAAAGATTTCAGCCCCGAAAGTTATACGCTGGCATTGAAGCGTGTCTACAAAACTGGCAGCATCACCATCAACCGCTGGATTGCCAGACGTGCGCCAGATATCCAGGAGCTTGCGGCATTTGGCCCGCATTTAGCCACGAAGACCTATGACATCGGTTCAAGAGACCTTGAGGTTGAGACCTTGAATGGTTGGGATATTCGCCTGCAGCAAAAACTCGGTAAGCTGGATGCCAACCTCAACCTGTTCAAATACGCTGCTGAGAATTACATCTACCAGCAGAACGATGGATTTATGCGAAACCATAATGGCTTCTACTATCCGAAAGGAGGGGCAGGAAAGTGTGACGGTTCTTGCATGTTTAATATGCGATATGAGCAGCAGGATGCACACTTTTACGGTTACGAGGCTGAAGTTGGCTTACCACTGCAAATTCCTGGAGTGCGCAAATTCCGCGCCAGCGTATTTGCCGACCAGGTACGCGGCATGCTGGACGACAACACTCACGTGCCGCGCCTCACGCCCGCCCGGCATGGCTTGCTGATACAAGCTGGCATGGGCAGATGGGATGGCGACGTCCGCCTGACCCATGTCCGCGCGCAGAAGCGTACCGGCACGATGCCAACGGGCGAAGGCAACGAAATGATGTCCGAGCCCGGAACCGATAGTTATAACAAGGTCGATATCGCGTTGCGCCGCAGCATCGAAGTACCCAATTGGTTCACCGGCGACCTTTTCATCAACATGCGCAACGTCACCAATGCGGAAATCCGCAACAGCACATCGTTCCTGCGCTACTACACGCCCGAGCTGGGCCGCAATATCGAGATCGGCATGCGGATCGACCTTTGATGGCCTGCCAGGAATATCGCATGAACCAAAGCAGTGATGAGCACTTGACCTTATTCGCGCAGATGAATTAGCGCCGCCGCTCCATGCTCCTGCTCTCGATCTGCATTGCCACCCTGTTGGGCGGCGTCGTTTCAGTCCTGATCTCCTCCGTCGTCTCGCTCACCATCCTGGCACGGGTCGCGGACAAGATGGTGGCATTCGCCGTCGGGATCTTGCTGGCCTTTGCCTTGACCGACATCCTGCCTGAAGCGATCGAATCGGGCTTATCGCCCGATGACGCCGGCTGGATCTTGCTGGCCGGCATCCTGGCGTTCTTCCTGCTGGAGAAAATGGCATTATGGCGACACGACCACCGGCATACGCACGGCGAGGCCCATGAAACCGTTCTTGATCAGAAGGTGTCCATGATCGTGATCGGGGACGGATTGCATAATTTTGTCGATGGCGTGCTGATCGCCGCCGCCTTCTTGACCGACCCGGCATTGGGCTGGGCGATGGCTGTCACGGTCATGCTGCACGAGATACCCCAGGAAGTGTCGGACTTCATGGTATTGCTGAGTGCCGGCCTGTCAAAAAGCCGAGCCCTATTGCTCAATGCCATGTCGGGCGCGGCTATGGTGCTGGGCGGCTTTCTCGGCTGGCTGGCATTGGGTACCATGCAAACCGCGATCCCCGTGATACTGGTCGTCGCGGCATCGAGCTTTATCTATATTGCCGTCGCCGACCTGGTGCCGGAATTACAGCGTCAACGCTCGCTAAAGGATGGCGCAGTCCAGGTTGCATTGATACTAGTCGGGGTTGCCGTGTCGTTGGCGGCCCAGCATCTTCACCACCACTAACCACGGCATTAGCGTGGGCAGGATCAGGAAGGAGACTTATGCATTTATACTCCGGGTTATTCATCCGTGGATTATTCATCGGCAGCCTGTTGCTCGCCACGACGCCTGCGCGCGCGCATGAGCAGCATGCCCATGTGCACGGAGCCGCCAAACTGAACATCGCCATGGAAGGCAAGACATTGATCCTCGCGCTGGAAAGCCCCATGGAAAGCTTGCTGGGCTTCGAGCATGCTCCCCGCAACCCGCAAGAGCAGGCAGCGGTGGACGCGCTGAAAAAACAACTGTTCACACCTGCCCGGCTATTTGACCTGCCGGGCAAGGCTGGTTGCAAAAGCACGGCGATTACCCTGGAATCACCGTTGTTCGCAGACAACCATCATCAACACGACAACCATCACGCCGACCTCGATGCCGAGTTTGCCTATGAATGCAGCGAACCAAACCAATTGAAGGGATTGAGCGTGCGATTGTTCGAACAGTTTCCCCACCTGCACAAGATCGACGTCCAGGTCGTAGCCGGGCAAACCCGAAAAATCGCCAGGCTCGCCCCTGGGCAAAACCAGGTCGCATGGTAGGCATGGCGTCACCGGTCATTCACCTCGAAAACCTGCAATTTGAATGGACGCCAGGGCAACCCTGCCTCGATATCGCGTGCCTGGACGTGATGCCGAGCGAACATATCTTCCTGCACGGGTCGAGCGGCAGCGGCAAAAGCACGCTGTTGGGATTGCTCGGCGGCGTGCACCTTCCCCAGGCCGGCACCATCGACATCTTGAACCAACGACTAGAAACGCTGAACGGCGCGGCGCGCGACCGTTTCCGCGCCGACCATGTCGGCCTCCTGTTCCAGCAATTCAACCTGATCCCCTATCTTTCGGTGCTGGACAACGTATTGCTGCCGTGCCGCTTTTCGGCATACCGGCGCAACAACATTGCTGGCGACGTCGCGCAGGAAGCACAGCGCCTGCTTGCGGCGCTCCGCATCGATGCCGCGCTTAGTCACCGCAAGGTGACGACCCTGAGCATAGGCCAGCAGCAGCGCGTTGCCGCAGCCAGGGCATTGATCGGCAGGCCGGAAATCATCATTGCCGACGAGCCTACCTCCGCGCTCGATGCAAGCCATCAACAGGCATTCATCGACCTGTTGATGCAGGAATGCCTCGCTTCCGCCAGCGCCCTGATCTTCGTCAGCCACGACCACCGACTGGCCGCCAGCTTTGACCGCAGCATTGCACTCGCCGAGCTCAACCGGGTAGGCGCACAGGTGGCGGAATGAATACGAAATACCTGCTGAAGCTGGCAATGCACAGCGCCTGGAACCGCAAGCTGACGCTGGGCATGACCGTGATGGCGATCGCCCTCAGCGTCATGCTGCTGCTCGGGGTCGAGCGGCTACGCGAGCAGGTGCACCAAGGATTCGGCCTCTCCGTCTCCGGCACCGACCTGGTAGTGGGTGCGCGCACCAGTCCGGTCCAGCTGATGCTGTACGCGGTGTTTCGTATCGGCGAGGCCACCAACAACATCAGTTGGACCAGTTACGAAAAGCTGAAGCAGCATCCCATGGTGGCCTGGAGCGTGCCGATCTCGCTGGGAGATTCGCATCGCGGCTTCGCCGTGCTGGGCACCAACCAGGATTACTTCAGGCATTACCGTTACGGCGACCGCTTGCCCTTGGAGTTTGCCTCTGGCCAACCATTCGCTGCGACCTTCGACGCGGTACTGGGCGCAGATGTCGCCAAGCAGCTCGGTTACCAGATAGGCAGCCGCATCATCCTGAGCCATGGAATGGGCAGCGCAAACAACTTGGCACAACACGGCGATAAACCATTCACCGTCGTCGGCATCCTCAAGCCTACCGGTACGCCGGTCGACCGCACCGTGCACGTCAGCCTGGAAGCCATCAGTGCGATCCACCTGGATTGGATGGGCGGCGCACCAACTCCCGGCTTCCAGATTCCGCCGCAATACGTGCAGAAATTCGACCTGCAGCCCAAGGACGTCACCGCCGTGCTGATCGGCCTGAAAAGCCGGGCGGCCGTGTTCCGCGTGCAGCGGATGGTGAATGAAAGCAAGGACGAGCCCTTGCTTGCCGTCATGCCCGGCCTGGCGCTGGAGCAACTATGGCAGGTGGTCGGCGTGGCGGAAAAGAGCCTGATGGCGGTATCCGCCATTGTGGTCGTGGTGAGCTTGAGCGGCTTGGTTGCCGTCATCATGGCCGGCCTGAATGAGCGGCGACGCGAGCTCGCCATCCTGCGGGCGGTCGGCGCGCAACCGAGGGAAATCCTGCTGCTGTTGATGTATGAAGGGATATTCGTCATCCTGGTCAGCATCGTGACCGGCCTGATCGCGCTGACTATCGCCACCCTATGCGCGGCCCCCATCATGCAGGCCCGTTTCGGCATCGGCATGACGGCCAGCTGGCCCAGCCTGGAAGAACTTCGCCTGCTTGCCGCCATGGCCCTGGTCGGCCTGTTGGCGAGCCTGTTCCCGGCCTGGATGGCCTACAGGCTCTCGCTGGCGGATGGCCTCACGCCCAGGCTGTAAACGCACGGCAGGAACAATCAATCGGAGTAAGAGAATGAATAAGATTTGTTGGATGCTGGGCATGATCGCTGCTATCACCAGCCACACCCCGTCGCTGGCCGCCGACTACAAGGTGGGCGAGCGCATCGGCGAGGCCAAGGCCGTTTCGAAAGCGAACCCGGCCTATAAAACCCTGGACTGGGACGACATGATGCCTGCGGACTGGGACCCGATGAAATCGCTCAAGGGCTTGGACCTGGACAAGCTGGATGACGCCGATCCGCGCGCAATCGAGGCGCTGGAACAGATGCGCAGCGCCTGGAACGACGCTCCCATCGTACAAAAGCTGGACAAGCAGCACGTGCAGATTCCGGGATTCGTCGTGCCCCTGGACATGAACGGGACACAGGTGCGCGAATTCCTGCTGGTGCCTTATTTCGGCGCATGCATCCACGTTCCGCCGCCGCCCAGCAACCAGGTAATTCATATCGTCCTGCCCAAGCCATTGCCCAAGGACCAGCAGAAAACCTTGAACCAGGCGGCGCAGCAATATGGCCCTGTCTCGGTCAGCGGCTTGATGGAAACCGTCTCCAGCAATACCGCGATGGGATTCGCCGGGTACCGCATCAAGGCCGAGCGCCTCATGCCATATAAACTACAAAGATAATTAAGATATTTCGGCATGGTGTGCTGAGTCAGGAGCATGCGCAATATTGCACATCGTTCCTGTGCTACTACGCGCCGGAGTTGGGCAGGAGCATCGAAATAGGGCTGCGGTTGGACCTATAAAACTGCACCTCGCATTGCAAAGATGGCGCTCCAGCGGTGATAATCAGGCATGAGCCATCATTTTCAATCCATTTCCTTTCAAGGGATGCGGCCCGGCAAGCGCCTGATTATCCTGGGAGGCGTGCATGGCAACGAACCCTGTGGCACCGTCGCCATTCGGCGCATCCTTGATGAGCTGGAGCGCGGCACGCTTACCATTGAAAGCGGCAGCGTTACTTTTGTTCCTGTCTGCAATCCGCTAGCCCGCTCTCAATATACTCGCATGGGCGAACGCAACCTCAACCGCAGGTTGGTTCCTACTGATTTTCCGCAGCAGTTTGAAGATTATGTCGCTAACTGGCTGTGCCCGCTGCTTTCCAGCCATGACGTGTTGCTGGATCTGCATTCATTCCATACCCCAGGCCGACCTTTTGCCATGCTCGGCCCCAGGAATAACCAAGGCGACCTGGAGCCGTTTACCCATGAAGCGGAAGAGGAAGCACTGGCCCGCCATCTTGGCGTGGAGCTATTTGTGGATGGCTGGCTGGACACTTATGCCAGCGGCGTTCGCCGCCGACAACAGATGAGTGGTTGTGATGAGCAGGACGTGCAATATGGCGTGGGCACCACAGAGTATATGCGGCGGCAGGGCGGTTACGGCCTGACACTGGAGTGCGGGCAGCATGAGGATACCGCTGCGCCCGAGGTGGCGTACCGGGCGATATTGAATACCCTGGCGTGGCTGGGATTGAGCGGGCAGGTAAAGCCGACTGAAGCGGCCAACAGGACGACACTACGCCTGTTTGAGGTTGTAGATAGAGAGAGTCCGGACGACAGGCTGGCGCGTGGATGGCGCAGTTTTGAGCGGCTGGAGGCGGGAGAACTGATCGGCATACGCGCAGACGGTGAAGAACTTCGTGCGCAGGAGGCGGCTCATATTGTTTTCCCCAACCCGGATGCCGAGCCTGGCTGCGAGTGGTTTTACCTGGCCAGGGCAGTGGACCGGGTTTGATATTGCGTAACGGATATATAAATGGAGGATGAGATGAAGAGTTTTTCTATGGTGTCTGCCGCTGTGCTTGGAGTGGGCATGTTGTTTTCGCAAGGCGCGATGGCGGATTGGAGTCTGAATAACGAAGCCTCGGTGTTGAATTTCGTCTCGATCAAGAAAAACACCATCGGCGAAACGCACCGCTTCAACCAGCTTGCAGGTATGGTCGGCGCAAACGGTGCCTTCAAGGCCACCATTAGCCTGGCCAGCGTGAATACCAACATCCCAGTGCGTGACGAGCGCATGAAGACCATGTTGTTCGATATTGCTCAATTCCCGCAGGCCGAGATATCCGGAAACACTGTCAATACATTCAAGGCGCCTGCAGCAGGCGAGGCCAAGATTGAGGCGGTGAAGTTGCAATTGGCCGTCAACGGCAAGACCATTCCGCTGGAGGCCAGGCTGCGTGTGGCAGGCCTTGGAAAGCAAGGTTTGCTGGTCAGCACCATCGAACCGTTATTGATTGATGCCGCGGCACTGGGTTATACCGAAGGTATTGAGAAATTGCGCGAAGTTGCGCAATTGCCTTCTATCAGCCCGGTTGTGCCGGTGACTTTCAGCCTGGTGTTTGATTACGCGCATTAAAAGAAATAGTTTGAAGAATAACAAGCATAAGAGCGGCTAACAAAACTTGGCGTAGTGTTCTTGGTCAAGCGCTCTGCCGCAGGCAGTACATGGAGGTACGGCAGGGTAGGGCAACGGCGCCAGAAGAGGTTTTAAGTCGCTCTAAGCCAGCATACTGGCAAGGAGGAAGCAATGGCAGGCAGGAATTTACTGGGACGGAAAATCTGGCAGGGGCTTACCAGCCTGCCTTTCCTGATGATACTTGGTTTCTGGGTATCCTATTTATTGCTGGGCTATTTTGCCGTCAATCCGCTTGCCCAGCGCCTGTTGCCATGGATTGCAGAAAACAAGCTCGCCAGTCGTTTGCAGGTGGAACGGGTTGATTATGATCCGTTGCGTATTGCCGTAACCGCGACGCAACTGCGCTTGACCACGCCGGAAGGAGCGCCGTTGGCCGGATTTGAGCGCCTGCATGCCGACCTGGAGCTGAGCGGGTTGTTCCGCTTTGCCTGGCGCCTCAAGGAAGTGCAACTGTCCGCGCCGCATGTCACGTTTGAAGTACTGCCGGGCGGCGAGAGCAATTGGGCCGCCTTGATCGCCAAACTCAATGAGACCCCTGAGGAAAAGCCAAGCGAAGGCATGGCGCGGTTGCTCATCGACCATATCCTGATTGAGCGCGGCGATATGGAATATATTGACGGCAACCGCGCGGAACCGTTCCGCGCGGTGCTTGAGCCCTTGGGACTCGAGCTGGACGGCTTTTCCACCTTGCCGGAAGACCTGGGCGATTACGCGATTCTGGCGAAACTGCCCGAACAGGGTGGTACTCTGAAATGGAAGGGTGAGCTGGGCCTTAACCCGATTGTTTCCAGCGGCAAGGTCGAGCTGGAAGGTCTGAAGCTGGCCAAGTTGCTGGAAGTGCTGCCGCCGGATACCTTGCCGGTCAAGTTGGAGGATGGCGTGCTCAAGACCAGCTTTGGCTACCAGTTTGCCATGGTGCAGGATAAGCCCGAAGCCACCGTGAGCGATTTCAGCCTGGCGCTGGACAATGCGGCCGCCACCTTGCTGCAATCGCAGGCGCAGCAAGGCAGGCTGGAGTTGAAGCAATTGGCTGCCGAATTGCCCAACCTGCAGTTCAAGATGCAGGAGCAGGCGCAAGTGCAACTCGATGGGCTCAAGCTGGTGTTGAATGAGGTCAGGCTGACCCAGCAAGACCAACCGCTGCTGGAACTGCCGTCCGTGGTGGCCGACGGTGTCGGCCTGGATTTGCAGGCTAAAAAGCTGGATGTCGGCAGTTTCAATATCGACCAGGGCTTGGTGAAGGCCACCCGGCTGCGCGACGGCAGCGTGAACTGGCAGCAATTGCATGTGCCTGCCGAACACGCAGATGAAGCTGCTGCCAATGCTGCACCGCAGGAAGCGGGGGACGACTCGCCCTGGAACATTCACCTGAACCAAGCCAGTGTGGAAGGCGTGAAACTCGATTATCTGGATGAAACCTTCAAGCAGCCATTGCAGCTTGCGGCGGATAGCCTGTCGCTCAGTTTCAGCTTTGCCAGCGAACAGGGGCAAAGCACGGTCGAGGATTTCAAGAGCCATATTGGGCCTTTTACCCTGCGCTCTGGCTCACATGAGCAGGCTGTTGCTCGCCTTGGTAGCCTTGACCTGGTTGGAGGCAGCCTGAACCTAGCACAGCGCAAGGCCCGGCTGGAGGCTGTGACCTTGCAAGGCTTGAGCGCGGAAGTGCTGCGCGATGCCGAGCAGATCAATTGGCAGACAATTCTTGAGCCCGCCCAGGCAGCTGCTGCCGCGCAATCCGAGGCCGCGCCAGCGCAAGTAGCATCGACCGAAGGTCCGTGGGCGTTCGACCTCCAGCGCTTTGCCGTGACAGGGGCCAGCCTGCATTTTAGCGACCAAAGCACCAAGACGCCCGTGGCGCTGGATATTGAAAACGCCAGCCTGGAGGTCAAGGATGTCAGCCTGGATACCAAGCGCGCCCTGCCTGTCAGCCTTGCCTTCAAGGTGAAGCAGGGCGGCAACTTCAATGCAGATGGCAAACTGGCACCGGAGCCACTGCAGGGTGATATCGCGCTCAAACTGACGGATTTCTCGCTCAAACCTTTTGCGCCTTACGTCAACCAATTCGCCATGCTCAAGCTCAACAGCGGTACCGTGGGTTTACAGGGTAAATTGAACCTCAAGCAAGGGCAGAAGCTGGCTTTGCAATATCAGGGCGGCATGCATGCAGACAAGCTGGATATCATTGAGGAAGACAGCGGACAGGCATTCCTGGGCTGGCGCAGTCTGGCTGCCAACAACGTCAAGCTGGCATTGGCACCTGACAGTCTGCATATCAGCGAACTCAAGCTGAATGAGCCGAAGGGCAAGTTCATCATTTATGAGGATCACTCGCTTAATGTGCAGCGTATCCTGCGGCAGCAGCCAGCGGCCACGCAGGCAACATCTCCTGCAAGCCAGCCCCAGCCTGCTGCGACTGGAGATGCAGCTGTTTTCCCTGTGGCTGTCGACCGTATCCGCATCGACAATGCCAACCTTGAATTTGCCGATCTTTCATTGACGCCGCAGTTTGGCACGCATATCCATACACTGTCGGGCGTGGTCAACGGCATGTCCACCAAACCGGATACGACGGCACAGGTCGAGCTGGACGGCAAGGTTGATGATTATGGCTCCGCGCGGATTCGTGGCTCCCTGCAGCCGTTCCAGGCCACGGATTTTACCGATCTCAAGCTGACATTCCGCAACCTGGAAATGAACCGGCTGACGCCTTATTCCGGTAAGTTCGCCGGCAGGCGCATCGATTCCGGCAAGCTGTCGGTCGATCTCGAATACAAGATCAAGAACCGCCAGCTGGCTGGTGAAAACAAGTTCATCGTCAACAAACTCAAGCTGGGCGAGAAGGTGGATAGTGAGGAGGCAGTGAACTTGCCACTGGATCTGGCCATCGCCTTGCTGGAGGACAGCAATGGCATCATCGACCTCGATTTGCCGGTATCGGGCAGTCTGGATGACCCGGAATTCAGCTACGGCAAGATTGTCTGGAAAGCGATCGTCAATGTGCTGGGCAAACTGGTCACCGCTCCGTTCCGCGCCCTGGGCAAGCTGCTCGGTATCAGCTCGGAAAAGCTGGAGGGACTGGTGTTCGACCCTGGTAGCGCTGCGCTGGCCCCGCCAGAGCAGGAAAAGCTCAAGGTGATCAGCGAAGCGCTGACCAAGCGGCCTGCATTGATATTGCAGTTTGCGCCCGTAGTGGATGAAAAAACGGATGGCCGCGCATTGCAGGAGCAAGCCGTGCGTAACCAGGTGGCCGCAAAGATGGGGCTCAAGCTGGAAGCCGGTGAGAAACCTGGCCCGGTGGACATTTACAATAAAAAGGCACAGTCCGCGCTTGATAAGCTGGCGAAGGAGCAACTCTCCCCGGAGGCATTGAATGCCATCAAGGAAGAAAAGGACGATGTTGCCCGCTACGGCAAACTGCTGGAGGCGTTGAACAACCAGGCCAAGGTTGAGCCTTCAGACCTGGAAGCATTGGCCAATGCGCGGCTGGAAACGGTGCAGCATTATCTGGGCGAGGTGGGCCTGGAGGCTGGAAAATGGCAGGTTAAGCCACTGGATAAAAAGTCCGACGGCGGTTCCGAAGTGCAAATGCCATTGCAGTTGGGAGCCAGCAAGGAATAGGGCGGCACTTATGCGGCGTGTGACGGTCGTACCGTGATACGCTGCATGAGTGGACGAACGCATTTCAATCTCAATCTGACGGAGATCAATCATGAAAGTGGATATTTACAAAAGTGCGACCAGTCACAACAAATATATTTCGGTGAAGGCGGGAACCGATATCTCCAAGGTGGATGTTCCCGACCCCGATTTTGCCAAGCTGATCCATCAAACGTCGGAGGTGGAAGTGGACGATGAGCAGCCGCACGTCGGCTACGATGCGAACCTGATCATCAAGGATATCGAGCAGCACGGCTATCACCTGCATCACGTCAAGAGGATTTTCAATTAACAAACAAAAAAGGCAGCTTGGCTGCCTTTTTTTGTTGATGGCGATGCCCTTAAAGCTCGCCAAAGTCCGGGTTGACTAATTCCACCGGCGAGAAGAAGTGGCCTAGCTTGTCGCGCTTGGTCAATAGGTATTGCAGGTTGTCCTGGTTGGGCTGGATGACCAGCGGAATACGTTCATTGATGGACATGCCGGCCTGCTGCAAGCTGGCGACCTTGTCCGGATTGTTGGTCAGCAGCTTTAAAGAGCACACGCCCAAATCCTTGAGGATATCGACAGCGGCAGTGTAGCTGCGCTGATCCACCGGCAGCCCCAGGTGCAGGTTGGCATCCACGGTATCCAGCCCCTGGTCCTGCAAGGCATAGGCATGGATCTTGTTTGCCAGGCCTATGCCGCGGCCTTCATGTCCTTTGAGGTAGAGCAATACCCCTTGTCCGGCTTCCGCGATCATGCTTTGCGCCAGTACCAGTTGCTCGCCGCAGTCGCAGCGGTTGGAAGAAAAAATATCACCCGTCAGGCATTCGGAATGCACGCGCACCAGTACGTTTTCATTGTTGAGCACATGACCCGCCACCAGCGCGACATGCTCCTGCCCAGTGAGCGTGTCCTGATACACATGGATAATGAACTGGCCGTATTTGGTTGGCAGGGTGGAGGAAGAGATTTTGCTGATCGTGCTCATATTTAAGGAGTGCTGGGATTGTACGGCTATCAATGCAGATGGGCAGATTAAAGTAAATTCGCTGGGGATGCCAGTGGTTTTGCTGATGAAGTGAGCAAACAGCTGATCGGGTTCATCATGCAGTGCGGGTTGCCCACCAGCATCCAAGGGAGCCCAAGGTGACCATGCCAACTCCATAAAAGAAATCTGTGCCGGGCGTGATATTGAGCCATACGCTGGTGAATATGGCAGAAAGAACCGGCGTGAAATAGGAGAGGATGGCCATGAGGGTCATATTGCCGTGCTGGATGCCGTGGTTCCAGCATGAATATGCGGTTGCCATGAGCGCTCCGAGCACCAGGACTTGCGTGAGTCCGCCGGTGTGCAGTGCCAAGGGCGGTTCATTGCCGATCACATATAAAAGCCACAAGGCAGCGGCCGTCGCCAGCATGAACAAGGGAATGCCGTTGATGCCATTGCCGAAGCGCCGGGTCAATACCGTATAGGCAGGCCAGAGAAAAGCGGCGCAGAATGCCAATGCATACGCGGGCGTATTGCTTTGCATGTTTTGCCATAGCAATTCAACCGACCATGCGCTATCTCCCTTGATTACCCAGCTGATGCCCACGATGCAAAGGGCAATGGCAGGCAGCAATAGCCATGAGGCTGATTGCTGGCGCGCCAGGATGGCAAACACTACCGTCAGGGCGGGCCAGAGGTAATTGATCATGCCTAACTCCAGTGCCTGTTCGCGGTTATGCGCCAGCCCGATGGACAAGGCCATGGAGGTTTCATAAGCAATGAAAAACAATCCACCCAGCCAGAGGTAAATCCGGGGGAAGCTACCGAGTCTGGGCCGCCCTGGCGCCAGGCAGGCCAGGAAGCCAGCAACAGTGAAGATCAAGGCAGATCCGCCAATTGGCCCGAAGATTTCCGAAATACTGCGAAACAGGCCGATGGTTGCCCCCCACATGAAAATGGCTGAGATGCCGATCATGGTGGATGTGGCTTGGTGCCTATAGTTTGAATGAGAGACCAATTCTAATGCTATGAATTATATTGATAAATTAATATTGTCAAAGAATCAGGATTGAGGTTGCCATTCCCCACCCAGCACCTTGAATAGCGTGGTGCTATTGGATAGCGAGAGTTGTTTCAATTGCACCAGCTGCTGCTCGGCATCGAACAGGCTGCGTTGCGCATCCAATACTTCAAGATAATTGGCTATCCCTTTGTCAAATCTGCGGTTTGTTAGGTTGAGGCGTTCCTTCTCGGAATCCGTGATCCGCATCTGCGCCGTGATCTGGGCTTCAATCTGCTCCCGGCTAGCCAGGACATCGGAAACTTCGGTGAATGCGGTCTGGATGGCTCGCTCATACTCGGCAACGCCGATTTCCCGGCGCACGCTGGCCAGGTCGAGATTGGCGCGGTTGCGGCCATGGTTGAAGATGGGCAGAGTGAGCTGCGGGCTGAAGGCCCAGACTTTGGCATGGCCGCCGCTGAACAAGCCGGAAAGGTGCCCGTCCGCCAGCCCGATATTGGTGGTGAGCTGGATGCGCGGAAAGAAGGCGGCCCGCGCCGCGCCGATATTGGCGTTGGCCGCCTTGAGCCGGTGTTCCGCCGCGCGGATGTCGGGGCGGTTTTCCAGCAACGCGGAAGGCAGGCCGGCGGGCAGGGGTGCGAACGCCATCCTGTCCAGAGCGATGTCCTGATCCAATATTGGCTGCCCCGGCTGCCCTGTCAGCAATTGCAAGGCATTGACGGCCTGCGCCTGCTCCCGCCTCAGCGCGGCCAGGCTGGCCTTGGCGCTTTCCAGTTGCAGCTCTGCTGCCTTGAGGTCCAGCGCATTGTCCAGCCCGGTTTGCTGGCGGCGCTGGGTGCGCTGGTAGCCTTGGGTCCTGGACGCCTCGGTTTCGCCTGCCAGTCGGATGCGCTCGGCCAATGCCCGGACATTGACATAGGCGATGGCGACCTCGGCGATCAGGCTGGCACGCGCGCTTTGCTGCGCCTCCTGAGTTGCTAGATAACTTTCCAGGGCGGCGCTGCTCAGGCTTTTGACGCGCCCGAAGAAATCCAGCTCGAAGCCGCTGATGCCCAATCCGACGCGGTATAAGTCGGTATTGATGGTTTGGTCCGGCGTATACAGCGCGCGGCTGCGTTCATAGGCGGCCGTGGCGTCCACGGCTGGCAGGCGGTCGGCGCGCTGGATGCCGTATTGCGCCCGCGCTTCTTCCACCCGCAATGCGGCAATGCGCAGGTCGCGGTTATGGTCCAGGGCGGCCTGGATCAGGCGCTGTAGCTCAGGGTCGGTGAAATATGCCTGCCAGCTGTCGGGCCGGATAGCGGTTTCGCCGTCGCCAGCCACGGCATAGCTCGCAGGAATGGGTGCGTCAGGCCTGGTATAGGCGGGATCAAGCGAGCAAGCGCCCAGCGCCAGGCTCAAAAGGATGACGGCAGGTTTCAGGGGAGCGTTCATGCAGACTCCTGCGCATGATGTTGCGGGCGCTTGATATAGCGCCCGATCACGGCGAAAAACAGGGGAACCAGGAAAATAGCCAGCAAGGTGGCGGTGACGATGCCGCCCAGCACGCTGGTGCCGATGGCCGATTGCGCGCCGGAAGCCGCGCCGGTGGCGATGGCCAGCGGCAGCACGCCCACGCCGAAGGCGAGCGAGGTCATGATGATGGGGCGCAAGCGCAGGCGCGCGGCTTCCAGCGTGGCATCCAGCAGGCTCATGCCGTCGGCGTACAAGTTCTTGGCGACCTCCACGATCAGGATGGCGTTCTTGGCCGACAGGCCGACGGTGGCGATCAGCCCGACCTTGAAGTAGATGTCGTTGGGCATTTCGCGCAAGGTCACGCCGAGCAATGCGCCGAGCACGCCCAGCGGCACCACGAGGATGACCGCCAACGGAATCAGCCAGCTTTCATACAGCGCGGCCAGCGCCAGAAAGACGATCAGCACCGACAGGCCGAACAGCATGGGCGCCTGCGCGCCGGACATGCGCTCTTCCAATGATTGGCCCGACCAGGCATGACCTATGCCGCGCGGCAGGCTGCGGGCGATGCCCTCGATGGCGTTCATGGCGTCGCCGCTGCTGTAGCCGGGCGCAGCATTGCCGTTGATGGTGAAGGAGGGGTAGCCGTTGTAGCGCGTGAGTTGGGGCGGGCCCGAAACCCATTCCAGCGTGACAAATGAAGATAAAGGCACCAGATTGCCGTTGCTGCTGCGCACCCGCAGCTTGCGGATGTCCTCCAGCTCCAGCCTGTCCTTGCCGTCCGCTTGCATGATGACGCGCCTGACCTGGTTGCCGTGCATGAAATCGCCAATGTAACTTGAGCCGAACATGGCAGCCAGCGTGGTGTTGATTTCGTCCATGCCGACGCCCAGGGTTTCCGCCTTGCGCCGGTCGATGTCCAGGCTGACCAGCGCCGCTTCCGGCAAGCCAGCGAACATGAGGTTGGTCAGTACCGGATGCTTGGCCCCTTGCTCCATCAGCTTGTCCTTGGCGGCGAGGAAGGCCTGGTATCCGGCGCCGCTGCGGTCCTGCAGGCGCAGGTCGAAGCCGTTGGAAGAGCCCAGTTCTGGCAGCGGCGGCGTATTGACGGCGTATACGATGGTGTTCTTCAATCCCGTGAACTGCATGTTGACGCGATCTACGATCGCCTTGACGTGTTGTTCCGCATCCTTGCGCTCCTGCCAGTCCTTGAGCGTGGCGAAAATCATGCCGCTGTTGGAGCCGGTGCCGTAGAAGCTGAAGCCGCCGACTTCATAGACATATTTCACCGGCTCGTTCTCGTTCAGGTAATGGGCAATCTGCGCCAGCGTGCCCATGGTTTCATGCATGGTGGCTCCTGCGGGCAATAGCACGGTGATCATGAAGTCGCCCTGGTCCTCGTCGGGCAGGAAGGCGGTTGGCAGGCGCGCGAACATCAGCGCCACCACGGCGATAATGCTGCCATAGACCAGCAGCCAGCGGAGCGGGCGCTTGACGATGGCGGACACCTGTTTCTGGTAACGGCCCGTCAGCGCGGTGAACGCGCGGTTGAACCAACCGAAGAAGCCGCGCTTTTCGTGATGCTCGCTGCCAATCGGCTTGAGCAGGGTGGCACAAAGCGCGGGCGTGAGGGAAAGCGCCAACAGGGCGGAGAAAGCAATGGACACCGCGAGCGACATCGAGAACTGGCGGTAGATGTTGCCGACGGCACCGCTGAAGAACGCCATGGGCAGAAAGACGGATACCAGCACGACCGTAATGCCGACAATCGCGCCGCTGATCTGCCGCATGGCCCTGATGGTGGCCTGGAGCGGGGAAAGGCCTTCTTCCGCCATGATGCGCTCGACGTTTTCCACCACCACGATGGCATCGTCCACTACGATGCCGATCGCTAGCACCATGCCGAACATGGTCAGCACATTGATGGAGAACCCGCCCACGAACATCACGGCAAAGGTGCCGAGCAGGGCGATGGGCACCACGAGGGTGGGAATCAGCGTGGCGCGCAAGTTCTGCATGAATAAGAACATGACGAGGAACACCAGCACCACGGCCTCTATCAGCGTGTTGACGACTTTCTGGATGGAAATCTCGACAAATGCAGAGGTGTCGTAGGGAATCTGGTAGCTGACGCCTGCGGGCAGGTAGCGTACCAGCTCGTCCATGGTGGCGCGGATGCGTTTGACCGTAGCTACCGCGTTGGAGCCTGGCGCCATCTTGACCGCCATGCCGGCGGCATGCAGGCCGTTCACCCTGGAAACGAAGGCATAGTCGCTGCCGCCGAACTCCACCCTGGCGACATCCCTGAGCAGGATGGCGGAGCCGTCTGCCTTGGTGCGCAGGGGAATCCGGCCGAATTCCTCCGGCGTGGTCAAGGCATTGTCGGCAATGACGTTGGCGCTGATGGGCGCGGAATCCGGGACGGCCAGGTTGCCCAGATCGCCCACGGTCACCCGCGCATTGTGGCTGCGAATGGCGGAAACCAGGTCGGAAGCCGAGAGGTTCATCGCTGTAAGCTTGGCCGGGTCGGGCCAGATGCGCATGGCGTATTCCGGGCTCCAGATCTGCACCTTGCCCACGCCTTCAACGCGGCGCAATGCCTGCAGGACGTTGGCGGAGGCCAGTTCACCCAGCTCGATTTCCGAGAGGCGGTTGCCTTCGGAGGTGAGGGAGACGATCAGTTGGATGCTGTCGGCGGATTTCTCAATGAATATCCCGTTGCGGCGCACTACTTCCGGCAGACGCGCTTCCACGGTCTTCAGGCGGTTCTGCACTTCGACCGCCGCGAGGTCGGGATTGGTGCCCTGGCGGAAGGTGAGGCTCAGCGAGGCCGTGCCTGGGCTGCTGGTCGCTGAGGTATACATCAGGCCGGGCGCGCCGTTCATTTCACGCTCGATGATGGCGGTGACCGATTCCTCAATCACCCGGGCGGAAGCGCCGGGATAAGTCGCGGTGATATTGACCACGGGCGGGGCGATATCGGGATATTGCGCCACCGGCAGGCCGCGGATGGCGAGCAGGCCCGCGAGGATGATCAGCAGGGCGATGACCCAGGCAAACACCGGGCGCTCAATGAAAAATCTAGCCATGGGAATCCATCATAGGGGTTGCTTGTGGAATTATTGACCGGCGTCCGGCCGTTGCGCTTCGCGCACCTTAACCTTGCTGCCGGGCGTCATCATGGCCGGATTGGTGACAATCACGCGCTCGCCGCCCTTGAGGCCGCTGGTGACGACCCAATGCCCGTCCTGCATGGCGGGGGCCGTGACTGGCAGCGCCTGCACCTGGTCCTGCTCGTCCACCACTATCACGGTGCTGCTTTCCGCCGTGCGCACCAGGGCATCGCGGGGGATGAGGGTGGCGGAGGGGTTCTCGGCCTGTGTCCATTTCACCTGTACATAAGCGCCGGGCAGCAATTCCCGCCCAGGGTTGCGGAACAGGGCGCGCATGGCAACGGTATCGGTATCGCTGTCCACGGCAAGGTCGGAGAAAAACAGTTTGCCGGCATACTCGTATTCGGAGCCGTCCGGGAACACCAGCCTCACTTCCATGCTGTCTTGCGCCACGCCTTGCATTTTTCCGGCCTTGATCGCGCGCTGCAGGGCAATCACTTCGGTGGCGGGTTGCGAGAAATTGACGTAGATCGGGTCGATCTGTTCTATCGTGGTGAGTGGCGTAGGAGAATCCTGCCCGACCAGCGCGCCTTCCGTCACCAGCGCGCGCCGCGTGCGGCCGTCGATCGGCGCGGTGACGCGCGCATAGCCGAGATCCAGATTGGCCTTGTCCAGCTGTGCTTTGGCGGTCAGCACCTGCGCCCTGGCCTGCATTTCCTCGGCTATGGCAGCCTGGTATTCGCGCTCGCTGACGGAATGGTCGCTGGCCAGGTCGCGGTAGCGTTCCAGCTTGTCCACGGCATTGCGCAGGCTGGCCTCAGCGCTAGCCAGGGTTCCGGCAGCCTGGTCGCGCGCCGCGGCAAGTAATTCCGGGTTGATCAGGAACAGCGGCGTGCCTTTTTTCACTTCCTGGCCTTCCTGGTACAGGCGCTCGGTAACGATGCCCGCCACGCGAGCCCTGACTTCCGCCTGGCGATAGGCTTCCAGCCTGCCGGGCATGGAAAGTGTGAGCGGGGTGGTGGTGACGACGGCGATATGCACCTCGACTTCGGGCAGAGCGGCCTCTTCATTGCTGGCTGCCTGCTCCTGGCCGCAGCCAGCCAAGATGACAGCGAGTGCGGCAATGAGCAATGGCCTTCTGTCAGCGATGGAAAATAATGTCATAAAGGTCTTGTAAATCAAATGGTAAGAGATGGACGAGCTGATGCCTGTATGGTTTCCGACATTAAACCATCTCACTGTTAATCTTCGTCAGCACTATAACATAATCAATCATGATTGATTATATATTGCTATAATAACCGGAATGTCATTAAGGTGATGGAGCTGGAATGGCCAGAAAAACCAAGGAAGAATCCCTGCAAACCCGCAAAACTATCCTTGATGCGGCCGAGCGGGTGATCCTGCTGCGCGGCATCAGTTATGCCACGATGGCGGATATTGCGGATGCCGCCCAGGTGTCGCGCGGGGCAGTGTACGGGCATTTCAAGAACAAGATCGAGCTGGCCGTCGCCATGTGCGAGCGGGCCTTGGCGCTGGCGGCCGCGCCAGCGCGCAATCCCGGCACGACGGCGTTGGAAACCCTGTTCGAGCAGGGTATGTATTTCCTTAGGTTGTGTACTGAGCCGGGATCGGTGCAACGCGTGCTGCAGATACTCTATGTGCAGTGCGACATGAACGAGGACAACCAGCCCTTGCTGGAAATCCGCGACCGCTGGGAAACGCAGTGCCGCCAGGAGACCGCGATCCTGATCCGCGAGGCCATGGCGTGCGGGGAGTTGCCAGCCGATCTGGATATCGACCTTGCCAACCTCTACCTGTTTTCCCTGTTCGATGGTATCTACAGCACGCTGTTTTGGACCAACCGCGTCCCGCTCAAGGATAGGTGGCGGATAGCGGAAACCTTGTACCGGGCAGGGTTTGTCGCCTTCACCGATGCGCCGCAATTGCGTGAGCAGCAAAGCGATTGAGAAAGCTATCCCGCAGAGGCGGAGAGATGCTGGTACAGAATTACGCTGCCGATGCTGATCAATATGACACCGCCGATAACTTCCACTGAATGTCTGGAGGCTGAGCCCAGCACGCGCCCCAGCATGACGCCGATAGTGACCATGATGCAGGTTACTACACCTATCATGGCGGCGACGGGCAGGATGTCAACATTCAGGAGCGCCAGACTAACGCCTACACTCATTGCGTCGATACTGGTGCCTAAAGCGGTGATTGCTAGCAAAATAAAGGAATGACTGTGGGGTCTGTTCTGGTTCTCTGTATCCGGCTTGAGGCCAGACCAGATCATGCGTGCGCCCAGCACCAAAAGAATGGCAAAAGCAATCCAGTGATCCCAGGCAGTGACGTAATCAGCGGCTACCCGACCCAGGCACCAGCCTACTAACGGGGTGATTGCTTCAATCGCGCCGAAGATGATGCCGGTACGCAACGCCTCGACCAGACGTGGCTTGTGTAGCATGGCGCCTTTGCCAATGGCGGCGGCAAAAGCATCTGCAGACATGGCTAATGCGAGAAAGAAGGTGGAAAGGATGTTCATGGACAATCAGTTGTAGCGAGGAATACTCTGCAACCATGGCAGTTGGCCGAGCAGATTATTTCCTAAAGCGGCGGGATTCTACTATAAAAAACATGCAGGGATGATGATGCCTGCATGTCGATTAATGCTGCATTTATTTTTTTTTGCGATCAGAGCGAGCCTGAATCTTCCGCGCAATCCATTTAAGCCGTGTGTTGAGTTTATTTACGCCATAGTATTGTTTGAGGAAATAGAGCCTGGTACTGCGGCTCAAATGCATCAAGTCACGATTCAATGTCGCCAGGTCTGACAGAGTGCACATCACAGGCAATAGCTTTATCCGGGCTTTTTCCAGATCAATCAACACACTCTCAAAATTTTCCTGCGGCATTTCTCGGACAAAAATATGCTTGGGATAAAGCGCGCGATGCTGAAAACGAGCGCGATGCAACTGCCTGATGGTGCGCGCTATCGAAGCGATCAGTTTGCGTTGCTTGGCCCTGCTGCCATCTTCACTGAAAACCTGGTGGATGACTTGATCAAGCGGAACATGATCAACAAGCTCGGCAGTCAATAGCACTGCGCTGACATCCCCACCTTCTTTTTTTTCAGAGAAAAAAAGCGGGGTAGGAACAGGAATACCGTGCCTCGAAAGGCGGAGCAGGTTCTGATGTTCGCAGTAAAAGGTGGAAACTCCGCGCCAGGGATGCAGCCAGGTTTTACGCATGAAGTTGTGTTGACGCTTGAGAAATGCATATACCGGGCTGCTTGTATTGGTCACTTCCAGCGGAATGCGGCTGACGCCGCTCCATCCCTGACGGTGCTGGTTGGGAGGTTCAAACCAATCGCCAGCGTGATTCCAGAGCGAGTCAAAATCCAGTTTAGACAGAAATTGAGGGCGCATGAAAAATTTGCATAACCATGTAACAGAATTGTCATCATGTTACCCACAAAACTTCATCAATTGGTAAAACCCCGGCAAAAAATGCAATGTTTCAGGCAAGGTGCATAAAAAGGCATGGTTGCCATAGCGGCACATGTTTAGGGCTTGGGTTGGGAAATCCAATAAAAAATGATTGGGCTGAGCAGCAGGTTCATGATGCTCAGGAAATCCGTGATCTGATGCAGGCGCAACAAATGCTGGTGGCGCTTCAGGTAGCGCTGCCTGAATTGGCTGATATCTACTTCCTGGTCCAGCGATTTGATATCAAAAATATAACGATCGGTGATGAAATTCATGCTCATGGCCACTGCTGTGAATAACAGCAAAAGCCCTAATGCGATGAAAAATACATATGGGTCATCCTCAACCTTGGTCAGGAAGAAGGCAAGCAGTGGGAAGATATAGCCGACAAGCAATAAACAAAAGCTTGAATAGACATAACGCCTGGTCAAGGCACGGTATTCACTCATTCTGGGGGGAAGGGGAGGGTAAATAGCAATATTTCGAATATATCACTTTGAATGCGCGTTTGGCGTATCCAAAGTGATAATTTAAGGCTTGAGCAGGTCTGGGCGCTTAATCTGGCTTGCTTAGCTGGATAATGGTCCCGCCTAGCGGTGGCAGGGTGGCAACAATGGATTGCGCATGACCCATCCATGGCTTGGCTTCGGTTTGCAGGCCTTTACCATTGCCGGTATTGCTGCCGCCATAACATGCTGCGTCACTATTGAAGATTTCGCGATAATAGCCGGGCTTGGCGACGCCAATGCGGTAGCCGCTGCGCACCACTGGCGTAAAGTTCAGCAATACCAGGACAAAGCTGCCATCGCGCGCGCGGCGCAGGTAGTTGATGATGGATTGGTCGCTGTCGTTGCAATCTATCCATTCAAATCCTTCGGGGCTGAAATCCAGTTCATGCAAGGCAGTCAATTGGCGGTACAAGTTTGCCAGATCCCTGTTTAGCTGTTGTACTCCCTGGTGCCAATGGTTTTCAAGCAATTGCCAATCCAGACTGCTGTTGACATTCCATTCCCGGCCCTGGCCGAATTCATTGCCCATGAAGTTGAGTTTCTTGCCGGTCATGGTCATCTGGTAAGTCATCAACAAGCGCAGGTTGGCGAATTTCTGCCAGGCATCGCCTGGCATTTTGTCCAGTAGTGAGCGTTTTCCATGCACAACCTCGTCGTGCGAGAACGGCAGGACGAAATTTTCGCTATAGGCATAGAGCTGGCCGAATGTCAGTTTGTCATGATGGAAGCGGCGATGCACCGGATTGTGCTCAAAATAGGAAAGAGTGTCGTTCATCCAACCCATGTTCCATTTCATGGAAAAGCCGAGTCCGCCGAGATAAACAGGGCGTGAAATCATCGGCCAGGCAGTCGACTCCTCGGCAATGGTCAGGGCGCCGGGAAAATCTTCATGCACCATGACGTTGAGTTGCTTCAGGAAGTCGATGGCGTCAAGATTTTCGCGTCCGCCATGACGGTTGGGGAGCCATTCGCCAGCTTTGCGGGAGTAATCCAGGTAAAGCATGGACGCCACGGCATCTACCCGCAGCCCATCAATATGGAATTCTGCGAGCCAGTAATGCGCATTGGCCAACAGGAAATTGCGTACTTCGTTGCGGCCATAGTTGAAAATATAGGTACCCCAGTCCTGGTGTTCGCCCAGGCGCGGGTCTTCATGTTCATACAGGGCCGAGCCATCAAAGCGTGCCAAGGCCCAGTCGTCCTTGGGGAAGTGTCCAGGCACCCAATCCAGAATAACGCCTATACCGGCCTGGTGACAGCAATCAATCAGATAGCGCAGATCGTCGGGGCTGCCGAAGCGGTTGGTGGCGGCAAAATAGCCGGTCGTCTGGTAACCCCATGATTCATTAAGGGGGTGTTCTGAAATAGGCAACAGCTCTATATGCGTATAACCCATTTTTTGCACATAAGGCACCAGCTCATGTGCGAGTTCACGGTAGGTCAGAAACTTGCCGTCAGCATTTCGGCGCCACGAGCCAAGGTGCACTTCGTAGCAGTTGAGCGGAGCATGCAGCCAATCTGCCAGGGCACGTTGCTCCAGCCATGCATCGTCCTGCCAGACATAGTCGCCGGATGGGGTGACCCTGGCGGACGTTCCCGGACGCGCTTCAAAGCTGAAACCATAAGGGTCGGTCTTGACATGGATATGGCTAGTATGGCGATTGCGAATCTCGAATTTATACAGGTCGCTGGTGGTGAGATTGGGGATGAAAATTTCCCATACACCGCTGCTTCCATGAACACGCATGGGATGTATGCGTCCATCCCATCGGTTGAAGCTGCCGATGACGCTAACCCGTTCGGCAGTAGGTGCCCAGACGGCAAAACGCACGCCCTGCACGCCTTGCTGCTCACACAGGTGGGCGCCGAATGTGAGATAGGCCTGTTTTAAGCGCCCCTGGCCAAAAAGATAAAGTTCGTCGGTAGAAATACTGGGCCAGAATGAGTAGGGGTCGTAGGTTTCCCAAGTGTGGCCGTTTTCTTCCAACCTGATTTTGCATGGGACTACTGGCGGCACGACGCCTGTCCATTCAAATGCTCCCGCTTCATGGATGCGCTGCAAGGCTTGCCAGCCGGAGGGAGTTTCCAGCCATACCTTGCTTGCATATGGCTGAAAGGCACGAAACACATATTGACCATCACTTTGGTGCAAGCCCAGGTAGGCAAAGGGATCATGGTGCCTAGCATCAATGATGTGTGTGAGCTGAGGATTTTGTTTTATCTTGGCCACAATAGTCATCCAATTCTTGAGCTTGTTCGACGAGAAAATCTACTTCAATGCTGCAGTGACACGACTTTCAGTAAGAATACTATAGCGCACAAGAAAACTTCGTGCCTATAATGGTTCAAAAATTATAAGACCTAGCGAATTGGCCCGATTCGCACACTGTTAGCTAAAACGTCATATCCAAACTATTTAAGTCAGGAGGGGCAAAAATGCAGCACCAGGAATTAGGTTCTTCTCGTTTTGTCAGTACATTGACAAAAAACACAGTCGCGTTGATTTTAGCTGGCGGACGAGGTAGCCGGCTTAAGGAACTTACCAACTGGACAGCAAAGCCGGCTGTGCCATTTGGCGGCAAGTTCCGCATCATCGATTTCCCACTTTCCAATTGCATTAATTCGGGCATCCGACGCATCGGCGTTGTCACACAATACAAGGCGCACACCCTGATTCAGCATATCCAGCGTGGCTGGGGTTTTCTGCGCGGTGAGTTCAATGAATTCGTGGATTTGCTGCCAGCCCAGCAGCGGGTGCAGGAAACCTGGTACCAGGGCACGGCAGATGCGGTGTTCCAGAACCTGGATATCTTGCGACAGACCAACGCCGAATTTGTCCTGATCCTTGCTGGAGATCATATATACAAAATGGATTACGGCCAGATGCTGGTCGCTCACGTTCGCACCAAGGCGGATATGACCGTTGCATGTATCAACGTGCCGATCAACGAAGCCAAGGCTTTCGGTGTGATGAGCGTGGATGAGAATGACCGGGTTCTGAAATTCGACGAAAAGCCCGCCAACCCGACCTGCTTGCCCGATAATCCAGAGCAGGCACTGGCCAGCATGGGAATTTACGTCTTTAGCGCTGCTTTTCTTTACGAACAGCTGGTGCGTGATGCGAGCGACCCATATTCTTCCCATGATTTCGGCCACGACATCATTCCCTATCTGATTGATAAGCATCGGGTCTATGCCCATCGTTTTATCGATAGTTGCGTGGGAGCGACAGATGGCACCTATTATTGGCGGGATGTTGGCACGGTAGATGCCTACTGGGGAGCCAATATGGAGCTCACCAAAGTAGTGCCTGACCTGAACCTCTATGATGGACAATGGCCGATCTGGACATATCAGGAGCAATTGCCGCCTGCCAAGTTTGTATTTGACAACGAAGATCGGCGCGGGCATGCAACAGATTCCTTGATCTCGGGTGGTTGCATCATCAGCGGTGCCAATGTCCGCAATTCAGTGCTGTTTTCCGATGTGCGGGTGAATAGTTACAGCAATATCGATGAAGCTGTCATCCTGCCCAAGGTGGATATCGGGCGTAATGTGATTTTGCGCCGTGTCGTGGTGGATAGTGGCTCACGCATTCCTGATGGCATGGAAATCGGGGTTGACCTGGAGCAGGACCGCGGGCGTTTCCATGTGACTGATCAGGGCGTCGTGCTGGTCACACCCGATATGCTGGGGCAGAACCTGCATCACTTTCGGTAGTAGAGATAATGCACAGCCCGGCTCATGCCGGGCTGTGCAGCCCGCTGCTTGTCTCAAACCAAAAATAGTAGGTAGTTTTATGTCTGCGACCCTTCCCAAGCTGTATATCAATCTGTATTGGCACATGCACCAGCCGGATTACCGCGACACGATCAGCGGTGAATATGTGCTGCCATGGACATATCTGCATGCCATCAAGGATTACACCGACATGGCATATCATCTGGAAAACACCCCGGAAGCCCGGGTGAGCTTCAACTTTGTACCTGTGCTGCTGGATCAGCTGGAAGATTATGCAGAGCAGCTGGATAGTGGAAATATCCGTGACCCGTTGCTGGCCCTGCTTGTCAGGGAGGACATGAAGTCATTGACCCATGATGAGCGCTGCCTGATCCTGGAGAGTTGTTTCAAGGGGCACCACGAAAAGATGCTTGCTCCATTTGAGCATTATCAGTGCCTCTATAATATGTATACCAAGCTGGAGCCGCGCGGCAAAAGCATGTTCAATTACCTGTCCGGCCAGTACATGGCGGATTTGATCGTCTGGTATCACCTGGCCTGGACCGGCGAAAGCATACGCCGTAATAACACGGATATTCAGGCGCTAATGAACAAAGGCAGCCAGTTTACGCTGGAGGATAGGCAAACACTGTTTAGCGTGATTGCTGACATCATGCGCAACCTGATCCCGCGCTATCGCGCGCTGGAGACTTCCGGGCAGATTGAGCTTTCCACCACGCCGCATTACCATCCTATCCTGCCATTGCTGCTGGATTTCCGCTCGGCACGGGATGCCATGCCTTATGCGCCTTTGCCGCAATATCCGCAATATCCCGGTGGCAGACAGCGTGCGCAGGTGCATATAGAAAAGGCCCAGGCTTCGCACAAGCACCGCTTTGGCAAGCTGCCCAAAGGCATGTGGCCGGCAGAAGGGGCCGTCTCCTATGAAGCGTTATCCTTGCTTGCGGAACACGGAGTGCAGTGGGCGGCTACGGGAGAAGGTGTATTGGCCAACAGCTTGTATAAATCCTCCGATATCAGGGAGCTTGCTCCCCGCAATGAATATCTCTACAAACCCTATCAGGTGAGCAAGGGCGATCATGCAATTGTTTGTTTCTTCCGTGATGATCTTCTATCCGACAAAATCGGCTTCGAATATGCCAATCAACATGCTGACAATGCAGTAGCGGATTTCGTCGGCAGTCTGGAACATATCCAGGCCCAAAATACCAGCGGCCAACCGCTTGTGGTCAGTATTATCCTGGATGGGGAAAATGCTTGGGAATACTATCCTTATAACGGCTATTACTTTTTGAGCCAGTTGTATGCGGCATTAAGCCAGCATGAAAATATCGTAATGGCGACTCCCAGTGAGCTGGTGGAAAAGTGCCTTCAGGAGGAACCTGAGATTCCTTTGGAGAAATTGACTGCTGTGGCAGCAGGCAGCTGGGTTTACGGAAGCTTTAGCACCTGGATAGGTAGCCCGGACAAGAACAGGGGCTGGGACCTGCTGTGTAAGGCAAAAAAAGCCTACGATACTGTCATGCAGCAAGGAATACTCAGCAAGGCCGAGATCATGGCTGCCAGCCGCCAATTGGCGATTTGCGAAGGTTCTGACTGGTTCTGGTGGTTTGGCGACTATAACTCGGCCTTGAGCGTTAGCAGTTTCGACTGCCTATTCCGTCTCAATCTTGCCAATCTTTATAACCTGCTCAAGCTTGAAGCCCCGAAAAACCTGGAGTTGGCCATCAGCAGCGGCACTACTGACTCCATGGCAGCCAATGCCGGCACCATGCGTCGAGGACAGGCTACCGGGCCATCGTCTATCTAAATAATTATGGAACAGGAATCAAAAGTGGCTAAGACCGTTGCTTTACTCCTTGGCGTGCATGCGCACCAGCCAGTGGGGAATTTCGAGAGCGTGCTGGAAGATGCGCATGCAAGATGTTATGGACCATTCCTGCGGGTGATGCATGAATATCCGGCTTTCCATTTCGCCATCCACATCAGCGGTTGGCTCTTGGAGTATATGCTGGAGCATTTCCCTGAAGATATGGAGCTGCTGCGCGAAATGGTGCGCCGCGGACAGGCGGAACTGTTCGGAGCCGGTTTTACCGAGCCTGTACTGGCTTCGATTCCTGCGAAGGACCGCCTCGGCCAGATCAATACCTTGTCCAGTTTTATCCAGCAAAAGCTTGGCGAGACTCCCCAGGGCGCATGGTTGACCGAGCGGGTCTGGGAATCCAGCGTGGTGCCGTCCCTGGCCGATGCCGGGATTCAATATGTCACGGTGGATGATTACCACTTCATGTGTGCGGGCAAGGATGGCAAATCTCTCGATGGCTTTTACACCGCCGAGGAGGATGGCCGACAGGTGGATCTGTTCCCGATTTCCGAGGCGTTGCGCTACCGATTGCCGTTTTCCCCTGCGGATGAGGTGGTGGCATATCTCGAAAGCCTGGCGCAGGATAATACCCAAGCCGCCGCAGTGTATTTCGATGATATCGAGAAATTCGGCATTTGGCCCGAAACCTACCATTGGGTCTATGAAAAGGGTTGGTTGCGCCAGTTCGTGGAAGGGGTGCTCAATTCCGAGATCATCAAGCCCATGAAGTATTCCGATTACCACAAGCAGGCCAGAACCAAAGGCGTGGTATATCTGCCAACCACTTCTTATATAGAAATGAACGAATGGACTTTGCCAGTGCCGGCCGCTCACCATTACGCCGACCTGGTCGCGCAGGAACGGCAGCACCAGCGGTATGACGTCACCAAGCCGTTCGTACGCGGTGGTATCTGGCGCAATTTCATGATGCGCTATCCGGAGTCCAACTGGATGCACAAGCGCATGCTGGCGTTATCCAAACGCTACCATGGCCTGAAGCCTACGCAACAGACTGCTGAAATGCTGCGGCTGCTGTATGAAGCACAAGCAAACGATGCCTATTGGCATGGACTGTTCGGCGGCCTGTACCTGCCGCATTTGCGGCGTGCGGTCTACCATGCATTGATCAGGCTGGAAAGATTGCTGGATAAAGTGGATAAGCGTCCGGCAGCGCAAGTGCTTGATCTCGACCTGGATGGCCATGATGAACTTTTCATCCAGAATGGCCTTCTGCAGGCTGCGGTAAAACTGGATGGTACGGCAGCCATCGTGGAGCTGGACAGTTATCTGCTCAACCAGAATTTTGGCGATACACTGACCCGTCAGGCTGAGCATTATCATCGCAAGATTCATGCGGCTCCCGAACATCATCATCAAAGCGACGGGATTGCCAATCCCCACGAGCAAATGGGTTCCAAGCATGAGATCCTGCCGGGCGATCTGGAGGTAGATGGGCATCGCAAGGCGATGTTTCACGATAGCTGGCTGGATCATGGAGCCAATATTTCCCTGCAGTATCATCAGGATGATGCATTGAAGGCGGAGTTTAATGCTGCCTTGCCAGGCATGAACGCTGTTCTCGGCAAGCAATACAAGCTGGAAGAAAATACTCTAAAAGTTAGCTACAAGTTATTGAGTACCAATAAATTACCAGGAAGGTTGCGCGTAGAGATCAATCTTGCCATGCCAAGTTGCGATGGTCCAGCTGGCCGCTTCAGTCAGGGAGATCATATCCTCGGAGGATTTGGCCAACCGCTCAGTATGGACGAATGGCAGGAATTATTCCTCGACGATGATGTGCTAGGTGGCACGCTGGCTTTGCAAAGCAGCAGTCCGGCCAGCTATTTTAGCTATCCGCATTTCTCGGTATCCCAGTCAGAGGCCGGTTTTGAGAAGATCATGCAGGCTGTGACCATTATTCTGGAGTGGCCGTGCGAGGCGTTGGTTTCGGGAGTGGAAGTCAGCATAAAATTTATTAAAAACAAATGAATATATAGTTTTATTGATATTTGTTAGTGGGTTATATGGCAAAGCTTAGTTTAGGTGTGGATATTGGGGGTACCAATTTCAGAATTGGCGTGGTGCAAGGTAAGACAGTGATTCATGAGCAGCGCTTTCCTGCAGATTTTTCATCCATTTGCAAACGATACGCTCCCGTCACTGCCATGCAGGAAATCCTGCGCATCAGCCTGTCAGCATTGCAGCAGGCCATCAAGCTATACCCAGAGATAGGAGCGATCGGCATAGGTTTTCCCGGGTTCATTGATCCAGTAAAAGGTTATGTCATTCAATCTCCCAATCTGCCCGGTTTGCATAACGTCGATATTGCTGGAGAGCTTGGAAAATTGATCGGTTTGCCGGTCAGGATGGAAAATGATGCGCTGGTCGCTGCGCTGGGGGAATTCACGCTGCTTCAGCAAGCGCCACGCAGCATGGTTTATATCGGGCTGGGAACAGGCGTGGGGGGCGGGCTTATTCATGCTGCGCGCCCTTACCCTGGCGATCACGGCATGGCGATGGAAATAGGGCATTTGATTACAGAGCCTGGTGGTCGGCAATGTGGCTGTGGTAATCGCGGCTGCCTTGAGCAATATGCGGCAGCGCCGGGCGTGGTAGCCAGTTACAAGGAGGCGACGGGCGATACCCTGTCCGCGCATGATATTGCACGTAAGGCTGGAGAAGGGGATGCCGTCGCGTTTGAAGCTTATGCTGTTGCCGGGCTGCACCTGGGGCGAGCTATTGCGCATCTTGCCAAAATATTGGACCCGCAGCTTGTCCTGATCGGGGGCGGTATGAGCCAGGCATGGCCATATCTTGCCCCTGCGCTGCAGGCGCAGTTGGATGCAGATGTGATTCCCGCGCTTAAGGGCAAGGTGGAGATCAGGCTATCGGACAGTGGCGATAAGGCCGGGATTATTGGTGCGGCGCATCTGGTGCAATGAACTGAAGTTTAGGGCACATAAAAAAACGGCTATGGAATCCATAGCCGTTTTTGTTTGCCTGGGCAGTTTTACTGCTTGACGGCTTCTGCTTGCTTAACCGCCTTGGGTTCGCTGTCAGGCAGTTGCGCAATGATCTGGCAGGCCAGCGTACTCCAGTAGGGCAGGGATTGCAGCGTCAGCATGGTGACCCATAGTTGCGCATCCAGGTTATTGAAGCCGCGTGCATACAACATCGCGCCAGCCGAAACGATCAAGGCGAGCAATAGCAGGACTTCTTCACGGATAGGGGTAAGCAGGCCGAAAATACTACCCTTGGCAGCTTTGCCCTTGTTGGTGGTCTTGAACACGCCTCGCTTCTGGATCATGCCCATCATGATGCCGCGCGCGATCGTATGCGAGAGACCCAGCCCGGCCAGCGAAGCGCCGAAAATATCGGACCATTTGCAGTCCATGGTCTTGCGGTAGAGGATGGGGCCTAGTGCGCCCTTGACCACCAGGAAACACAGCACAGGCGTCAACATGATGGAGACCGGCAGGCTGAACGACTTGGGAAAGGCCAGCATGGCCAGGGTCCAGCCGATGGAACTCAAGGTGAAGATCAATTGCAGGCCGTCGCCCAGCCAGCCGGTCAGGAAGTGGTAGCGCTGGCCGAAGCTGAGTGTGGATTTGCCCAGCAGTTTGGGCAGGTGGTGCTTGAGGATCTGCATGGCGCCGAAAGCCCAGCGGAAACGTTGCGATTTCAATGCCTCGAAGTTGGCAGGGGTGAGGCCGCGACCAAAGACGCGGTCGATATAGCGCAACTCGTAGCCACCTTCCAGCAGGCGCAGGCCAAGCTCCGTATCCTCGCAAATGCACCACTCTGACCAGCCGCCAAGATCGACCAGGGCGTTGCGACGTACCAAAGTCATGGTGCCGTGCTGGATGAGCGCGTTGCGTTCGTGGCGATGGTGCATGCCGATGCGGAAGAAGCCTTCGAACTCCCAGTTGCTCATGCGGCGGAAGAAATTGTTCTCGAATTCGCGGTGCGCCTGGGGAGCCTGTACTACGGCGACGCCTTGGTCCTTGAAGTGGGGAATAAGCACCGCTAGCCAGTCGCGCGTCACCACGTAATCGGCATCCACTACACCCACGACTTCGGCCCGCGGGTCGGTTTCCTGCAACGCGAAGTTGAGCGCACCAGCCTTGAAACCCGGCCATTGCGGCAAGTGGTAGAACTTGAAGTTGGCGGGGAGCCTGGACATGTACTCCTCGACCGGCTTCCACTTGCTCTCGTCCTTGGTGTTGTTGTCGATCACGAGGACTTCGTAATTGGTGTAATCGAGCTGCGCCAGGCTTTCAATGGTGGCAATCACCATCTCGGGCGGCTCGTTATAGCAAGCGAGATGAATGGAAACGAAGGCCTCCTGATCTGCAGGCACCGGCGCGGCAGGCTTGTAGCCGCGAATCCAGTAGCCCTTGAACATGACCTCGCTGAACTCCACGGCATAGGTCATCAGCACGGCCGTAGTCATAAGTAACCCAAGGATCAAGGCGACCAGGATGATCATGTCGCGCAGGGAATAGTAATAATCCCCTGGCAGATTCCAGGTGACCACCAGCACGGTGATGCAAGCCTGCAGCAGGATAGCGAGGGAAATCTGCGCGCCCGTGCCCCAGGTGCGGAATCGCACTGCAACGATAAGGATAGGAATAAAGGCAAGCAGCGAACCCCATAATGCCTTGGAAACCCAGCGTAAATCCTTGGGCACGGCGCCGTGCAGGGAGTATTTTTCCTGGCGTTCGGCATCGAACATGCCCCAGTAGGGGCCAGCCCAGCCTTCGATCTTCACTTTCCAGGGTTGGTCGATGGCCTCCATGAGGTAATAGTCATATTGCTCATACGCAGTCTTGGCGAGGAATTCCCGCACAAATCTGGCCTGGTTCACATTGGAGGCGACAGAGGCATCTATGGTTGGCCCCTTGCTTGGCCAGCCGATTTCGCCAATGACGATTTTCTTGCGCGGATATTTGTCGATAAGTTCGTTGTAACGCTCTAAAGCATAATCCACGGCTTTCTCAGCGGGCAGGCCCTCGTGGTAAGGCAGCAGGTGGACGGTGATGAAATCGACATGCTTGACCAATTGCGGATAACGCAGCCAGACATGCCAAGGCTCGGCGGTGGAAACCGGCACGCGTGATGTGCGTCGCGCCTCCTCAAGATAGGCAATGATTTCGTCAGGTGTCAGGTCGCCGCGCAGGATGGCTTCGTTACCGACAATGATGCGCTCGATGTTGGGATAGACGGCAGCCCGGGCCAGCAATGCATCCAGCTCCCGCTTGTTATCATCATGGTCGGGACCAAGCCATGCGCCAGCTGTTACTTTGAGGCCGAGCCGGGCGGCCAGGGCGGTAGTTTCCGGGTTTTCAAGCGCGCCATAGATACGGATGCGGTTGGTGTATTTTTTCATCAGCTCCAGATCGTTCAATATCTCTGAAGGACTGGGATATTTGCGTTCCTGAGGACTTTGTCCGATCTGATATCCGCTATAGGCGAAACCATTGACAATGGGGGGAGCGTCGATCAGGGGAAGCGCACGGTTGATGACTTCCCAGATGCCGAAGTGCAGCAGGGTGACTGCTAACGCAATGATCAGGGCTTTGCTGTATTTATTGATAAATTTCATATGGTTATCTTCTGGTTTTTATTGCTGATGCTAGGATCCCCCTCAAATCCTGGCTCCTTTGCGCGGCCAACTGGCATAAGCCAGCAGGGCGATGATACCTAGCCATAAGAGTGCATGCGTGTTCAGCGGTTCCAATATCAGGCAAATGGCCGCCATCATCATGGCCGCGCTATTGAGGCGGCGATAACGGCCAAAGCTGCTACGTTGCAACAACCCTAGCAGGCTGAAGCCGATAGCGTATTGCAATGCAGGCAGCGCATAGAGCGGCAGCGGAAAATCCCGGTAACGGCCATCGATCAGGTAAATGATATGCCCAACCATGGGGTGAAGTTCGACATTGCGCGGGATAAAGCTCATTTTGGTAATCAGCAGGAAACTGGTCACCAGTCCAGCCAGTATCAAAACGAACAAAAGGCTATGTGACAGCTTGTTCTGGCCTCGCGTGATCAGAGTTGGGAGGTTGAGCAGGGCGGCAATACCTAGCAGCGTAATGCCTCCCAATACAATCCATTCCGTTAAGTCACGGCAGGCGGCGAACAGATAACCCCATTGCACATAGGCAGTCGCGCCGACAAGTGCGCCAAGCGACCCCATGGCGAGCAGGGCAGGCAGGCGATGTTCATTGCGGCCCAGCGTCAGGACGATGAACAGGATTAGCCCGACAAACCCCCAGAGGAGCGGCTGGTAACCATCGTGACGCTCTGCCACCGCGCCTCTGAACTCAAACTTGCTGTTGAGCCCCGTATCGTACAGCCCCCAATAGCCGCCCACGGTACCTTCCAGGTCGCGCTTCCACGGCTGGTCGATGGCTTCGATCAGGTTGTAGTTCCAGTGCTTGTCATGCGCCACCTGAACAAACTGACGCAGGTAGGAGGCCTGGTTGACCAGACTGGGCACAGAAGCATTGCGGTGCTTGCCGACGGATGGCCAGCCAGTCTCGCCGATGAACAGCGGTTTGGAAAAGGTCTGTCCCAGGGTGCCCATCACGTTTTCTGCATGCAGGATAGCGCGATCCACGCTTTGTGGATCATCTTCCCAGTAAGGCAGGATATGCACGGTGATGTAATCGACAGCTTGCTCCAGGCGAGGATGCTTGAGCCAGAATTCCCAGACATCAGCATACGTGACAGGTACCTCGGTGCGCCGCTGGGCTTCCTGCAAATAGGCCAGCATGACCTCTTCGGTCTGTTCCTTGCGAAGCAGCACTTCATTGCCAATGATCAAGCCTTGCACAGTGTCTGGATACTGGTTTGCCAGTGCAATGGCACGTTCGAATTCCAGATCGTTTTCCTGTTTGACATAGCCGATCCAGGCGCCCAGCAATACTTTCATGCCCAGTCTGGAGGCTGCCTCGGGAACATAATCCAACCCTTGCTTGACCGAGTAGGTGCGCACGCAATTGAAGCGCTGCGACAGCAGAAGTAGGTCCTGATCTATTCTGGATTTTTCCGCAATGGTAGTTGCGAGAAAAGGAGTTTCACCCTTGCCGTAATAAGGCGCATAGGAAACACAATTAAGCTTGCCATTGGCAGGCAGTTCAGGCTCCGGCAGGGCGACAGGCTGGTTCTGTTGCCAGAACCAATAAGACAACAAGGCGATCAGGACAAGGTTGAAAATGCTATAGCGCCACAAGGCGGTTGTTTTGGGCATGATTGGACAGGATTGATGTTGGTCAGAGGTTGTTTTTATTGCGCGAATCAAAGATCAGGCACATGAGCAAAACGTGATTATATGTAAAGCTCGAGGCGGACAGAAAAAAACCATGTGGGATAGGACTGCAACTCGACGGCTAAGTTGCCTGCCATATCCTGAAAATATCGAGTACGGTACAATAGCGCGCTGTTGCCCCAATAATCAGAGTCCCCGGATGAAAAAAATATTGATGCTCTCAGCCTTGCTGGCGGTTTCCAGCTTGGCCCAGGCAAAACCTGCCTTTACCGGTATTAACTACACAGGCCTTTATGAGTGCAAGGGGGAAAATTCCTCCATCGGCGCTTATGAGCTTGTCGTGGCGCTCCGCCTCAATCGCGTGAGCAGCCACGGGAAATTTGGCGCTTATTACTATGAAACTGAAACTGTGAACTCCACGGTCTATCATGGTCAAGCCGTTATTGTTGGTAACCGCATGGCAATCAGCTTCAATATCCGCGACAAAAAGAATAATGTTGACCACAGCACGGGGCTGGCAACCATCAAGAAAGTCGGCAAGGATAGGTGGAGCTTCCGCAAGGAATATTTCGAGCCCGACGATAGCGGCGGCAGTTACGGTACCGAAGACTGCGTCATGAAGGTGCTTTCGCCGGAAGAGAAGCAAGCGCTTGAAAATAAAACCTTGGAAAAAATACCTGCCAAGCCAGCCGCCACTGCGCCTCGTAACGGCAAGGCGCAATAAAACAGAGGCCCGCAAGGGCCTTTTTCTTTATGACTGTTGAAAAAGGCAACTGCCTTTGACAGGCTGAATGTTCAATTTCCGCATCAATTCATCAAAGTCGGATCCTGCCAACACGGCATATTCCACCGGCCTCGCTTGACTGATCGGGTCGGCAGCATCCTGGGTTGTCAGCCCCGGGTGACACATCAATGCAGAGCGATGGCCATGCTGTGCCTGATCAACTGCAATCTCCAACCAACGCCCCAGTTGCCCCAGGTACTCGTCGGCAGTACGGTCAAAGCCATAAACCCCCAGCAATCCATCTGTCAGGGAAAATCCATATGAGGCAGCCAGCTTCTGCATCGCACTACTTCCCAATGTTGAAATTACCCGGCCTTTCCAGCCGTCATGCATGGGATGGGAGAGCCTGATCCAGGGCAGATTACCTGCATAGCGTGATTGCAGCTCGGCTAATAACGCCGAACGAATTTGCGGCAGTTGATGCACATGCTGATGTCCATCCACATAATCTGGCGCACTATCCATTGCCTGTTCGAAAGCATCCAGCTGTAAGGCAATGGTGGCGCGCACCTGATGTTCGTCCAGCAATTGCAGCATGCTATGCATTAGCAATTGAGGGTGGGAGTGGCGGACAGGTCGGGAAAATTGGGTGAAGTCGAGATGCAAGCCGATATCCGCCTGTTGCCGGATATCCGGGGTAAGCGCGGCTGCGGCCTCTGGCCAGCGCGGACTGAGCGTCAGGCATGAAGTCGCTGTCAGCCGACCCATGCGGATAAGGTTCAGGATGCCATAATCGATAGCCTCTGCTTGAGCGTAATCATCTGCACTGAGAATCAAGGGTGTAGGAGTCAATAATGCTGCCATTTCATCCTCTCTGCCTGAATGCCCAGTAGCGGCTCAACAGATAAGTGGCCAATGCCACAATAATCATGACAATAGCCAAAACCAGCCAGAAAGGCATATTGCTGATCCGTAGCAGCGTCAGCAATATGATCTGATTACAGGCAAAACCAGTACAGGCGACCAAGAGAAAACGGGGCAAGGTATAACCATGAGTATTGCCGTTGTTGGCAAACGACAAGGCGCGGTGGCCGAAATAGCTCACCGGGAAAGCCAGCAGGAAGGCGAGGAAATTGGCCAGGCCAGGGCTTAGCGCCAGCCAGCCCTCCAGAATAAGGGCGCTGACGTAGTGCACCAACGCGGCAGCAGCGCCGACGATAGTGAACCATGATGCCGAACGAGCGTGGGCAGCGGCGCTCATGGCTGTGGCGATATGTGTTGATACAGGGTGGAGACTTCGGCCACGATGTAAGGCGGCCGGCCCTTTACCTCGTCGTAGATGCGGGCAATGTATTCCCCGAGAATGCCGATGAACAATAGTTGCACGCCGGAGAAGAACATCAGGCTGGCGACCACTGTGGGCCAGCCGGGAATGGACTCGTGGAAAAACATTTTCTCCAGCACCACCCAGATGCCGTAAAGGAATGCCAGCAAGGCAAGAAAGCCGCCCACCGCGCTTGCCAGGCGCAGAGGAATAACGGAAAAACTAGTGATGCCGGTCCATGCCAGTTGCATGAGTCTGATACGGGAAAAAGTGCTGCTGCCGTGGCTGCGCGGCAGCGGGGTATAGGGAATGCCGATGGAGGAATAGCCCACCCAGGCGTACATGCCTTTCATGAAGCGGTTGCGCTCCGGCAATTTGTTCAATGCATCAACGACATTGCGGCTCATCAGGCGAAAATCGCCGGCATCGCGTGGAATCGTGATACGTTCTCCCAAGGTCATGAGGCCATAAAAGAAACGCGCCCCCCAGCGCTTGAAGCGGGATTCGACATTGCGGTCCTGGCGCACCGCGTACACCATGTCATAGCCTTCGCGCCATTTATCCAGCATTTCTTCCAGCAATGCCGAAGAGTGCTGGCCATCGGCATCCATGCAGATGACAACGTCGCCTCGAACATATGCCAACCCGGCGGTAATGGCATACTCCTTGCCAAAATTGCGCGAGAACCGTAACAGGGTGGTATGCAGGTAAGCAGGCAAAGCACGGACGATATCCGCTGTACTGTCCCGACTGCCGTCATCAATGACCACGATATCCCAGTGCGGACTCAGGCTGGTCAGTTGGTTGGCAATGCTTTCTACGGTGGCGGTAATCGCTGCCGCTTCATTGAAGGCAGGGACGATAATGCTGATATGCGGATGGGATTGGCTACGATCAGTTGCCATGATGGTGTCCTGGTGTTGAACAGCGGTTAAGTGAATTTAGTGTGCGTTTCCGGGTATGCGCGGCTTGCGTTGGGATTGCAGCAGATCGCGCCTGTCCTTGATGACGGCCAGCACTACGCCCATGCGTCGCACTTCGCCGATGATGTTGCCCTGCATGACGTCATCGCAGCCCATATTAGTGGTGGAAAGGTAAAAATCTGCTTCGTCCCAGTTTCTGGTGATGCTGAAGCGTTGGTCAAGATAAGCCGCGCCCTGGATATTTTCCGCACAAACTGCTACCAGATACGGAGCCACTTTGCCATTGGCATCACGTTGGGGCTGGGCAGATATTTTCTCCTCCAGCATATCGGCGGCTTCGCGCAGGCTACTGGACCAGTAATCGCCTTCCCATTCCTCTTCGGCCTCGGCCATGGAGCCGGCCAGGTTGTTGTAATAAACGTATTCATAGGGATGCAGGCGGAACAGAGTGACGATTGTCCATACGCACAAGGCGATGCTGAGCATGAGCAACCCCTGACGCAGTCGGGTAAAGCGTTGCAGCGCATCCCATCCTAGAGAAAGGCCCAAGCCCGCCAGCACGGCGATCGGCGGCACCACGAAAGTAAAATGGCGGATGCCGTTATACAAGGCCGGTTTGTCGATGACGTTGAAAACAATCGGGAACAAGGCGGCAATAATCACTGCAAGCCAGGACAGAAACTGTTTGCGATTGAACAGGGGTTTCTTGAGTTGCAGCGCAACGGTCACCAGACCGATCAAGCCTATCAGAAACACTTCCGGCAAACGCACCAGCAAATAAGCTGGTAGATAGTAGCGCGGCACATCACCTATCGACATCACTCTGCCGTCCATGATGGTCAGCATATTGAAGGCAAAGTGCGAAAACGACTCGGCAGCCAGCAGTGGATGATCGGGCGCCATCACGCCCCATGGCCAGAAAAGCGCCATGAGAATGAAGGCGGTAATGCCTGCGGGAATCAGGTAAATGACACTATTCAGCCAGTATCGCAAACGCGCTTGCCAGTGCTGTGCATTCATCAACCCGGCCAGACCCAACAGCAGGAACAGGTAGATCACGGCAAATGCGCCGCCGATGCGCAAGCCCAACGCGCAGCCGACGGCAACCCCCAGCTTGATGGTTAGCTTGAGCGAGGGTTTTGGCAATTGCCCCATCACCAGGATGGTGTAATACAAGGCCCAGGCCATGCAGGTGGCGAAGGGAATATCCTTGGTATGGGTGAACATTGCGCCGGACCAGGAGCCCGTGATGGCCAGTAGCAGGACGGTCAGGAAGCCTGCGCGCTCACCGCCCAGGTGCAGTGCAATCTTGTATGCCGCCACGATGCCCGCCATCCCAAACAAGGCAGACAGCAAATGTCGCATGTCCCAAATCCAGATAGGCAGTACTTTTTCCAGAAGGGCGGCAATCAGGTCGAAGAAGCCGCCATAGAGAAACAGGTTGCGATATTCAAATGCAGACTTGTCGTTGAAGCTAGAACTGTAAAAATCCAGCAGCAGGCGGCCATAGATATGCTGGACTTCCTCGTCATTGCTGATGCCGTATTGATTGAAGGTCAGCAGGATAAAAAGTCCCAGGATCACAAATAGCGCCAGACTCAAACGTCGGAACAGCAGGGGCGTGAACATGAACCGGTCTTTATCAGATTTTGGAGTGGCGATTATATGTTCAGCCGTGGTTTTTGCTCGGGTGTCGCTTAAATAATTTTCATCGATGCTTCGCATGTTGTCTCAACGCCCAGGCCACGTGTTCGCGTACCAGTTCAGATGGGTCGTTGAGGCGGCTTTCCAGTGCCTGAATGATTTCGGGAGAGGAGGCGGCATTGCCCAGCCCAACCGCAATATTACGCAGCCATTGCACATGGCCGATACGGTAAATCGCGCTGCCTGCCATCTTTTCCTGGAAAGTCGCTTCGTTCCAACTGAACAGTTCCACCAGGCTGATATTGTCCAGGCCGTGGCGAACCCGGAAATCAGCTTGCTGTGTTAGTTGCGCAAAACGATTCCAGGGGCAAGTCAGTTGACAATCATCGCAACCATAAACGCGATTTCCGATCAGAGGGCGCAAATCTTCGGGAATACTATCTTTCAGTTCGATAGTAAGGTAGGAGATGCAGCGTCGCGCATCGACCTGGTAGGGTGCTACGATGGCCTGGGTCGGACAGACGTCGATGCAGGCGGTGCATTTGCCGCAATGCCCTGCAATGGGTTCATCCATCGGCAAGGGTAGGTCGGTATAGATTTCTCCGAGAAAAAACCAGGAACCCGCATTGCGCGATAGCAGCAGGGTATGCTTGCCGCGCCAGCCCAGTCCGGCTTTTTGCGCCAGCTCCACTTCCAGCACTGGCGCGCTGTCGGTGAATACACGATAACCGAAAGGGCCAGCAACCTCTGCAATATTCTCGCTGAGTTTCTGCAGGCGGCTACGCAGCACTTTGTGATAGTCGCGCCCGAGCGCATAGCGCGAGATAAAGGCCAGGCTGGAATCCTGCATGACTTCCTCGCTGTCTCGCACTTTTGGCGCCATATAATCCATACGCACGGAAATGATGCGGATGGTGCCAGGTACCAATTCTGCTGGGCGGGTGCGTTTGTTGCCGTGTTTTGCCATATAATCCATGGCGCCATGGAAATTCTGTGCTATCCACTCGCGATGGCGAGGCTCGGCGGCTGATAAATCGGTATCGGTGATGCCAACCTGCCCGAAGCCTAGTTCTTTCCCCCAGCGCTTGATATCCGCCGCCAGTTTTTCCATGTTGTAAGAAGATTGAGACATATGAGCGAGAATTTTACACTGGCATTGCCCGATGAAGCAGCTACGCTTGCATTTGGTGCCAGCCTAGCCCAGGCGCTGAAGCCTGGGATCAATATTTATCTGCATGGCGATCTGGGCGCAGGCAAGACCACGCTGGTGCGTGGCCTTCTGCGAGAGCTTGGGCATGTCGGCAAGGTGAAGAGTCCGACCTATACTTTGGTTGAACCTTATACCGTTTCTAGATTAAACTTATATCACTTTGATTTGTACAGATTTATTGATCCGGAAGAATGGGATGTTGCCGGATTCAGAGATTATTTCAATCCGGAATCCCTCTGCCTGGTCGAATGGCCGGAAAAGGCGCAGGAACTATTGCCTGCTCCTGACATCGATATCCGCCTCCAGCCTGAAGGGCAAGGCAGGCGGGTGATAGCACACGCCAATACTGATTCAGGAAAGCAATGCCTAGTAAAACTTACCTCCGTTACCTGATTTCCCTGTTGGTGGCAGCACTGGCACTGGGCCTGCTACCCGCCAGAGCCGCCGAGCTGATTCAGGTATCTGCTGCCCGTATCTGGCCTTCCACGGAATATACACGCATCACGCTGGAAACCAGCAAACCTGTCACTCACAGCACAGTAATGCTGAAAGACCCGGAACGGTTGGTATTAGACTTAAATAATGTCGAGTTGAGCACAGTGTTGAAAACCCTGGGGGACAAGATCAACCCCAACGATCCATATATCCGGCAAGTACGCGTGGCTTATTTCAAGCCTGGTGTTGTACGTATCGTGGTAGACCTCAAGACGGAAATCAAGCCGCAGGTATTTACCTTGCCGCCAGCTGGCGATTACAAGAATAGGCTGGTGCTGGATATCTACCCAACACAGGATCCTTTGATGGCGATGCTGGACCAACTGGAAAAGCCGCAAAGTCTTGAAACTCCTGTGCCGGAACTGGAAACGCCGTCCGAACCCTCCACGGTGGTCAATATCTCGCCGGATATTCCCTTGCCTGTGCAGCCGGCACCCTCGACGATCGCACCCTCTATCAACAAGAAGCCTAGTCCGCGCATGATCACCATTGCAATCGACGCAGGCCATGGTGGCGAAGACCCAGGAGCGAAAGGTGCGAGCGGCTCCTATGAAAAGAATGTGACGCTGGCGATTGCGAAAAAGCTGAAAGCGGCGATAGATGCGGAACCCAATATGCGCGGCGTGCTGACACGCGACGGTGACTATTTCATTCCCCTGCATGGGCGTGTGGTAAAGGCGCGCAATATGCAGGCTGACCTGTTTGTCTCGATTCATGCGGATGCGGCATTGAGCGCGCAAGCACGCGGCTCATCGGTCTTTGCCTTATCGGAGACCGGAGCCACCAGCGCCATGGCGCGCTTGCTCGCGCAACGCGAAAATGAATCTGACTTGATCGGCGGAGCCAGTTTCGGCGTGAAAGATCCCAACCTGGCCCGCACACTGCTGGATCTGTCGCAGACCGCCACCATCAATGACAGCCTCAAGCTGGGCAAGCTGGTGCTTGACCATATGGGAGCCATCAATCAGCTGCATAAGCGTCATGTGGAGCAGGCAGGGTTTGCCGTGCTGAAATCTCCCGATATTCCGTCGATCCTGGTGGAAACTGCCTTCATCACCAACCCTGAGGAAGAGCGCAAGCTTAATGATAGCGCACACCAGGATAAACTGGTGAATTCCATCCTCTCGGGCATCAAGAAATACTTTGCCGCCAATCCGGCGCTGGCAAAGACCAGAATGGTAGAAAAATAAATATGCAAATTAGCTTTCTTGGTGCCGCAGGTACCGTCACCGGCTCCAAGTACCTGGTTACCAGCGGCGAGCGCCGGGTGCTGGTGGATTGCGGATTGTTCCAGGGACTCAAGGTATTGCGTCTGAAAAACTGGGCCAGACTGCCGGTCGATCCATCCAGTATTGACGCCGTTGTACTGACGCATGCGCATATCGATCATACGGGTTATCTGCCGTTGCTGGTCAAGCAGGGCTTTCGCGGCAAAGTGTATTGCAGCGAGGTCACACTGTCGTTGTGTCAATTATTGCTGCGCGACTCAGCACATCTGCAGGAAGAGGAAGCAAACTACGCCAACAAGCGTGGTTATTCCAAGCATAAACCAGCCTTGCCGCTCTATACCAAGGAAGATGCCGAAATAGCCTTGGAGCGCCTGGTTGCCATTCCTGTTGGACAGGAAATCGAGATACTCGATGGCATTACCGTCAAACTACAGCTTGCCGGCCATATCCTTGGAGCCTGTACCGTGCTGCTGAAGGATGAAAAAACTTCCATCCTGTTTTCCGGTGACCTGGGCCGCATGGAAGACCCGCTGCTATGCGCCCCTACCGCACCAGAAGCGGCAGATTATCTTGTAGTGGAATCCACCTACGGTAATCGCCTGCACGAAAAGGCGGCCCCTGAAACACAACTGGCTGAGGTTATCAACCGCACTGCCAAGCGGAAGGGCATCCTGCTGGTGCCGGTGTTCGCCGTGGGGCGGGCGCAGGAGGTGCTGTATTACATACACAAGATCAAGCAGGAAGGTTTGATCCCAGATATCCCGGTTTACCTGAACAGTCCTATGGCAGTGGAAGCCACCTTGATTTTCCTCACGCATCATACCCAGCACAAGCTCAGTGCCGCGCAATGCCGCGAATTGGCTGGCGTCGCCAAGGTCGTGACCACCGTCGAAGAGTCGATCTCCTTGAATGAATTGCGCGAGCCTGCCATCATTCTGGCTGCAAGCGGCATGCTCTCCGGTGGGCGGGTGGTACATCATCTCAAGGCACTGGGACCTGATCCGCGTAATACGGTGTTATTTGCTGGGTTTCAGGCGGTTGGCACGCGAGGCGCGGCACTGTTGGACGGAGCGGAAAGTGTCAAGATTCATGGGGAGTATGTGCCGATCCGGGCTGAAATTGCCTCGATCAACAATCTCTCCGCGCATGCGGATTATCGGGAAATCATGCAGTGGCTAGATCAGTGTCCGAAACCGCCCAAACAGACTTTTATCGTACACGGTGAACCTGTTGCCGCTGATGCGCTCAGACACAGGATTGAAGAAGAAAAGAATTGGAATGTCATGGTTCCCGAGTATCTACAAACGGTGGAACTGAATGGCAATTCAAGCCAGTGACCCATGCTGGCGAACAAGGTGCGTACCAAAAGTACGTGAATGCAGTAACAAAGGAATTATTGTATGAGCAAATATGCGTTGTATATCAAGCTGGAAGTCCGGCCCGAGAAACAACAGGAACTTGAGAGTTTCCTGAAACAGGCATTGCCTGACGTCAAGGAAGAGGATGATACCAAGACCTGGTATGCCTTCAAGGCATCGGAAGGCCTCTATGTGATCTTCGATACCTTCACCAGTGAAATCGGGCGTGATGCTCACCTGGAAGGCAAGACAGTTGAAGCATTGCGCAGGGTCGCTGATGAGCTTTTGGTCAGGCCGCCGGAATTTGTACCAGTAAATCTGCTGGCACAAAAGGTCGGGTTGGAGTCTGAGGTGGTTGGCGATACCGATATCAAGAAATACAGCCTGCGCTTTATAGACGGGCTTTAAACAGAATAGCAGCCAAACCGGCATGCTGAGGTAAAATAGGCGGCCCGACTATCTGTATCCTGCCTGTTCCCAGTATGCCATCCATCAAGTTACTCCCCGACCAGCTTATCAGCCAGATTGCCGCAGGCGAGGTGGTTGAGCGCCCAGCTTCCGCGCTGAAGGAGATTCTGGAAAACAGCCTGGACGCAGGAAGCACGGAAATTGCCGTGTCCCTGCAATCTGGCGGCATCAAGCAAATCAAGGTAACGGATAACGGCGGCGGCATTGTGCGTGACGAACTCAACCTGGCCTTGACGCGTCATGCCACCAGCAAGATCGCTACGCTGGAAGACCTCGAAAGCGTCGCCAGCCTGGGTTTTCGCGGCGAGGCGCTGGCGAGTATCGCGGCCATTTCCCGCACTCAGGTCACCAGTTTTCATCCCGATGGCAAGTATGCCTGGCGCATTGCTTCCGAAGGCTCGTTCCTGAGCGATATCGAACCTGCCGCGCTGGATGCGGGAACGATAATCGATATTCAGGACCTGTATTTCAACACGCCCGCGCGGCGCAAATTCCTCAAGACTGAAAACACCGAATTCGGCCATTGCGAAGAAGCATTCTGCCGCATCGCGCTGTCGCGTCCCGATGTCGGTTTTCTCTTGCAGCACAATGGCCGCGCCATCATGCGCCTGGCAGCCGGAGAGGCGCGCAAGCGTTTCGAGGAGGTGTTGGGCAAGGAATTTGCCGCGGAAGCTTTCTATATTGATGAGTCGGCGGCGGGGCTGCGGCTCTGGGGCATGGCGGCCAAGCCGACCTTCTCGCGCCACGCGCGGGATACGCAATATGCCTACGTCAACGGACGCTTTGTGCGCGACAAGCTCATCAGCCATGCCATCCGCCAGGCATACCAGGATGTGCTGCACCATGACCGCCATCCGGCCTTTGTGCTGTTCCTGGAACTTGATCCGGCGCTGGTGGATGTCAATGTGCACCCGAGCAAAACAGAGGTGCGTTTCCGCGACGGTCAGGCAGTGCATCATTTTGTTTTCCATGCGCTCAACAAGGCACTGGCGGCACCCACCGGAGCCACTGATTTGCCGTCACAGCAAGCAACCAGCCAGAGCGCCGCACCCGATATTACTTATCCGCGCTTCCAGAGCAATATGGAGTTGCGGGCGCAAGAGCCTGCCGGCGGCTTTTACCAGACATTGTTCGGTGGCATCCAGTCATCTCCTGCGGCGATGCAGGGAGGTATCAGCACAGAAGAGATAATGACTCTGCCGCAGGCAGCGAATTCCTCTACTGAAACGGCACCCATGCCGGAATCTGGGCAGGAATTCCCGCTCGGGTTTGCCGTGGCGCAGATTCACGGCGTTTATATCCTGGCCCAAAACAAGTTCGGGCTGATCGTGGTGGATATGCATGCCGCCCATGAGCGCATCATGTACGAAAAGCTCAAGAACGCCCTGGACAGCAGTCGCATCGCCACGCAGCCGTTGTTGCTGCCGGTGAGTTTTCATGCGGACCGTCTCGAAGTCGCTACCGTGCAGGAGCAGCAGGCGTTACCGGAAAACGGCCTGGCGCAGCTTGGGTTCGATATCGCCGTCTTGTCTCCGACAACGCTGGCTGTACGCTCCGTTCCCGTCATGCTCAAGGATGCCGATGTCGTCGCCCTGGCTCGCGACGTGCTGAACGACCTGCGCCAGTACGGCGCCAGCCGCGCCTTTACCGAGCGCCGCAATGCATTGCTCGGCACCATGGCCTGCCATGCTGCGGTACGCGCCAACCGTATCCTCACCATTCCCGAAATGAATGCATTGCTACGCGACATGGAAACGACCGAGCGCTCCGGACAGTGCAACCATGGCCGTCCCACCTGGTTTCAGGTCACCATGACGGAACTCGACAAGATGTTCATGCGCGGCAAATAACCACGTGTTTTCATATCGCTTTCATTGATCTATGCCCGACCGCATGCCTCCCGCCATTTTCCTCATGGGCCCCACCGCCAGCGGAAAAACCAATATTGCCGTGGAGCTGGTGCAAAGCCTGCCGCTGGAAATCATCAGCGTCGATTCGGCCCTGGTCTACCGGGGCATGGACATCGGCACGGCCAAGCCCGAGCCAGAGATATTGCAGCGCGCGCCTCACCATCTGATCGACGTGATCGACCCGATGCAGGCGTATTCGGCCGCGCAGTTCCGCGACGATGCCTTGCGCCTGATGGCGGAGATTACCGCTAGGGGCAAGGCGCCATTACTGGTCGGCGGCACCATGCTCTATTTCCGCGCCTTGCAGCAAGGCCTGGGAGGCTTGCCGGAGGCGGATGCAGACATCCGTGCTGAACTCGACAGGGAAGCAGCGCAGATCGGCTGGCCCGGCATGCATGCGAAGCTCGCCGCCATCGACCCGGAAACCGCCGCACGGCTGCAACCGGCGGATTCGCAACGCATACAGCGGGCGCTGGAAGTGTACCGGCTGACCGGGCAGACCATGACAGCCCTGCATCGGCAACAATCGCTGGAAACCTTGCCCTACCGGTTGCTCAAGATTGCCTTGCAACCTTCGGATCGTGCCGTGCTGCATGCGCGCATCGCCGAGCGCTTCATCGCCATGATGCTGGGCGGCTTGTTGGAAGAGGTGCAGGGACTATTGAAAAAATACCCCGGCCTGCACCCAGACATGACCTCCATGCGCTGCGTGGGCTACCGGCAGACGCTGGAATATATCGCGGGTAATATCAGCGAGGACGAATGGAAAGAGCAGGGCATCGCCGCCACGCGCCAGCTTGCCAAGCGCCAGCTCACCTGGCTGCGCGGCATGGACGATACTTTGGTACTGGATTGCCTGAGCGTTGATCTGCATGCGCAAGCGGGGCGGATTGTCAGGGAGTTTCTGGAGGGTGACGGGGCAGGTTAACAGGCAGCTATTGATTTGATTAGGTTCAATCGAGTCTGTCCCTTTGATTTTTACTTTGAGGGGTATAACTGCATAAATTAAAAGGGTTTTATCTGGTAGTTACCCATTTCAAATGGATCGAAGGAGACTGACCCCTTTGATTTGGTGGCCTTTTGGATGGCCTCTTTTAGTAGGTCGTCAAGGTTTTGCATTGCTTGTTCTCACCTCATGCAGAGAAAGTGGTTGTGTGGTCTAACGCCTGAATTAAGCCGCGCCGCGAAGCGGCGTCGGCTTGAACGAATTGTTAGGTGTCACACCCCGCTAACCCAGAATTTGCGGATTGAGTTGCCACACAGAATAATTTAGCGCGGTGGCAAAGCTAACCCATAGCAGGTATGGGATGAGCAACGCACCGGCCAACGCGCTGATACGCCAGAATGCAATTAGCGTGCCAACGATAAGCACCCAAAGCAAAACGATGTCTGCGAAAGCTAAGGCGCCTTGGTGCCAGCCGAAGAATAGCCAGCTCCACAGCGCATTGACCGCAAGTTGCACCAGAAAGAGAGCGAGCGCTGCACGGGCAGCACGGAACCCTCCGGAACGCCAGACCAGCCATGCCGCAATGCCCATAAGTGCGTAGAGGATGGTCCAAACGGGGCCGAAAAGATCAGGTGGCGGCGCCCACTCGGGACGAACAAGCTTTTGCGAATAGAACGAGCCAGCTCGAATTGATGCCGCGCTACCGATAGAAGCAGCAACAAAGCTGACGGCAAGCCAGCCAACGAAACCAGCAATCAGCTTGCTTTTTGTAAGAGTCACGATTCACTTTCTGTGTTGCCTAACGTCTGAATTCACCGGCCTGCGCGGCTTTTTGCGCAGGTCCGGTGGAATGATGGGTTGGGCATCATTACGTCACCTTGGCGGTTTGCCGAACAACCTAACCCAGAACCCCGCCTTCTTCGCGGGAGCGGGGTCGCGGCTCGCTGCTTGCGGCTGCCGCGATGCGACCCGGATTTCAGGGATTCGAGCCTTTGTCGGCTCTTGCGGTAATTCGGTGTTGGCGGAAGCTCTGCACAGCGCATTAGACGCGACCATCCCGAGAAGCGAGGTCAACTCTTGCTCGAAACCGATGGTGATGTCGGTTTCGCCGCTTCGGGCGTGAGCGATCTCGTGGAGCAGGGTAGAGGCATAGGCCTCGATGGAATCGAGTTCGCTACGCTTGACGATGATTTCCGTGCCAGTCCAAAGCCCACGAGCTTCCGAAAAGCTTCCGGTCTCGGGGCGCATCGTCTCCGAAATCTTCACCGATTGAACCCTCGCAGGGAGCCCTCCGACGAGATCAGCGATCCTTCCGGTCATGTCGAACACCGCTCTTTCGGCCTGCGCGAGCCTTTCGGGCGGGACGAACTTAAACTCGAAGCAATCATTCCATTCGGAAACGAAATTACCCAAATCCTGTATCGCGTTGCCTTCCCTATCGACTTGTCCCGACAGCTTCTCCTTAACGGTGCTGGGAATCGTGATGATCTGCCGCCCGCTCGCCCGAGCCTCCTCGACGAAACGCGGGGCGTTCATGATCTCCTCGTCCGTCAGGAACAGGACATTTCCCGAGGCGTTGGTGATCTTCGAGGCATGCACGGAAACATCCGTCCATTTCATCTCGTCGTGCAGCTTGCCGCTCCCAAAGTTTCCGAGGTCGTCGACGAGAGCCTTGGCGACTGCTTCCGAAGAGGAAGCGAGCAGGATGGACTTCACCCGGTCGGAATAGGCGGTCCTCCCGACATTCGTCCTTTCGCGATTGAGAGCCTTCTTAATAGCGGCCGTCAGCGAAGTGATGTTGTAGGAGAACAGGAAATTCTCCTCTTCGGCGACGCGAATGCCGTTGATGTAAATGTAGGAGACATTGCCAGCTTTCCGCAGGACTTCTCCGTATTGGGTCTTTTCTAGGCTTTCCTCACCGGAGAACCGCAGGAACAGCCGCTTCGCCTTCTCGATGTCCTCATTAGAGCAACCTTTCAGGATGAATTCGGTTCCGACGAATACCGGATCGGATGGATCGGAGATGCAGGCGTGCAGTGTGATGACATCGGAGAAATCATGCTTCTCGGAGCGGTCGAAGGAGACATCGCAAAACTTGGAGCGGATGCGGGTCTCGATGCCCAAGCGGTCGAATGTGGCCAGAGCGTCCTTCAATCCTACGCCGAACTTTCCGATGAGACCGGGATGGTCGAGCTTTTCCTGATTCTCGTTCATCGTGAAATGCTCGTGCCGAAGGCCGCGGCCGAAGTCCCTGATGCGCCACTGGCCGTCGCCGTCGCGGGAGATGGCGATTTCCCGCGTGCCAGTCAATATCTGCTCGTCGAGCGCGTTGGCAATGATTTCCCGAATGGCATGGAATGCATCCCAGTTTTCAAGCATCCGGTCGATGTTCAGGTCAAATTTCTTCATTGCTACGCTCGCTCCGCTTCGACTGATGCCCAACGCCTGAATTAAGCCGCGCCGCGAAGCGGCGTCGGCTTGAATGAATTGTTAGGCCCCGACAATTGATGCCAACGGCCTGCCCAGCCTCGCGCATTCATTTTCCGTATCAAGCTGTGGCGCGCAGTCGGTGGCGAGCCTCTTCGACCCGTCTCACTGTCTCGGTAGGCGAGCTAAAAACAACGTTTGCTGGAATGCGCAAGACCGTGTAGCCCTCAGCGCGAATTACCTCGTCCCTTGCGGCGTCCCTGGCCTTGGCTTCGGGGCTGCCGTGCCAGGTTTCCCCATCTATTTCGACCACGAGTTTCTCGTCGACTAGAAAGTCTCCCCGGAATTGACTCCATGCAGAGCTCCGTCCGATATGCAGTCTGCCAAGCCCGATCTGGGTACGCAGCTTGACACCTTTACCAGCGATGCAACCTGGCCCCGTCGTCATCTTGTATGCTGAGACCATGGTATCGAAGAATGCTTCTTCCGCGGGAGACTCGCAAGTGAGGCGCATGTCTTCAACGGTAACCGGTTCGTTGAGGCGGGCGGCGATTTCCGCCTCCTGTCTCTTTCGTTCCGGCTCATCTCGAATGTCGCTGTAGACCGACCAGGCAATTAGACCGCCCACCACGAGCAGTGGCCAGAAGAAAAAACCAATGACTATCAATACAGCGGCCAAAAGGCCGCGCTGGGAATAAGTCATAAAATCACTCTTGAATCTTTAAAAAAGTCTCACCTATAACTTCAGCGCCGGTAAGCAGGTAAAAATAAACCGGAACTCCAATGGTCGCAATGGGGCGAAACCGGACCATATCCACCGGCCGTCTTCGACTTTCGGTCAGCGGAAGATTGCCTCGAAAAGAATTCTGCTATGGCCTAACGCCGGAATTAAGCCGCGCCGCGAAGCGGCGTCGGCTTGAATGAATTGTTAGATCATTCCTCCGACCAAAAATCGTCTCCGTCCTCGGGACCATCTCTCAAGCCTACAAGCCCAAGGTAGAGCATTATTGGCATTGTCTTTCGGTTTGCAGCGCCTTGCAAATCAAAAGCAAGCCAACTGAGACTAAGACCCCAGACAATCGGGCCAAGCCAATTGCTCCACCACGGAAACCTAGTTGCCAACTGTTCGATAAGTTTTTTTGCGGCTTCCTTTCCTATGAATTGAGAAATAGCTACAACAGCTAAGCCCTGCACTAATTTTGCTGTAATTTCTGGGCCAAGTACCGACATTAACAATGGCAACAGTGCGGCTTTGTTATCTTTCAGCCTATTGAAGAACTCATTTTGTTGTTCACGGCCGATGCCTGATTCTTCGAATAGCTTTCTCTGTTGCTCTTGACTCATGCTAAGGAATGTCTTTTCCGCTGCAAGTCTGACGAGACGCTCTAGTCTTGCTTCAACGCTCCCAAGCGGTCTTTGCTTCACCTTCAGCTTGACGCTAACGTCGTCTATTATTTCCCTCATCCCAACTCCCGCAGGCTCGTCTTCTTTGAAGAGCTTGCGGAATGCATAGGCAACATCTGCACTTCCGACATAACGAATTTCACGCTCTACGGCTTTTGCGAGACGAACCTTGTTGCTCGTGCTTGGATCCCTCTTGTAGCGTGCCAAGAGATCTTTGAGTTCTGTGTCAGATGTGAAGTTCACATAACTGTCAATCTGTGAAATAAGCATCGCAAAATCATCTGCGTCGCACTTCAACAAAAGCTCTGTTGCTTCGTACCCCACGATATCCCCCTTGATGATCTAACTATATTTAGATATCCGCATCGTATGTGATGCTAACGAGCTAAGTCAATAAGTATTCTAGTAATTTCAATGCTATGAGACTATACATGGTAATTTAGACCGCCTAAAATTTGGCGGATGACTTTCCTGGGAACTGTCGATATGCCCAAGCCGCTTCAAGAGGATACACCGCCGCCAAGATTGCTTGATAGAGTACGCGCCGCAATACGGGTGCGGCATTATTCAATTCGTACGGAAGATGCTTATGTGGACTGGGTTCGGCGTTATATCCTGTTTCACGGCAAGCGTCACCCCGCTGATATGGGGGCTGATGAGGTGGCGGCGTTTTTGAGTGATCTGGCGGTGAACCGTCAGGTATCTGCTTCAACGCAGAATCAGGCGAAGGCTGCATTGCTGTTTCTTTATAAGCAGGTGTTGCAGCAGGATTTGCCCTGGCTATCTGAGGTGGTGGCGGCAAAGCAGTCGCGCAGGCTGCCGGTGGTGCTGACGCAGCGCGAGGTGCGGGAGTTGCTGCTGTATATGGATGGCACGATGTGGCTGGCCGCCTCGCTGTTGTACGGCACTGGCATGCGTTTGCTGGAATGTTTGCGGCTCAGAGTGAAGGATGTGGAGTTTGAACGGCGCGAGATCATTGTCCGTAAAGGCAAGGGGAATAAAGACCGTGTGACCGTGCTGCCGGAGAATCTGATCGAGCCCTTGAAAGCCCAGATAGCCAAGGCGCAGGCCTTGCACCAGAAGGATCTGGATGCTGGCCTGGGCGAGGTGTATTTGCCGGATGCGCTGACAGTGAAATACCCTGGTGCGGCGCGAGCTTGGGGCTGGCAGTATGTGTTTCCCAGCCCGGTGCTGTCGATAGACCCGCGCAGCAACAAGCAACGCAGGCACCATATCTATGAGCAATCCGTGCAAAAGGCGGTGGGGCTGGCGGCCAGGCGTGCGCAAATCACCAAACCATGCACGCCGCATGTGTTGCGCCATTCGTTTGCCACGCATTTGTTGCAGGCTGGCTATGATATCCGCACGGTACAGGAGCTGCTCGGACACACTGATATCAAGACGACGATGATTTACACGCATGTATTGAACAAGGGCGGGCGCGGCGTGCTTAGCCCGTTGGATAGTTTATGAACCCTGGCATCTGGCATCAAGCGCTTGCCGCTATTTTGCTGCGCATCATGGCGTGCATGCTCGCATGCCCTCTGTCTGCATACGCCATCACCAGCATCAGCATAGAGGCCGATACGGTGGATACCGATTCCGCCACGCTGCGCAAGGTGCGGGCGGAGTGGATGCTGGATGGAGCGGTGCAGGTGCAGGCGGAAATCAAGCCGCAGAATAATGCGGAGTGGCAGGCGGCGAGCCTGGCTTGCATGCAGCCTGTGCGTCCGCAGCCTGGTGTTTGGCAGTGTACTGAGGGGAAGTTGACGATGCCGGGCGTGAGTTTGCCGTTTGCTGCGCAGGTATCGCAGGCGGCGGGAAAGCCGCAATATCAAGTAGAGCTGAAGCTGATGCAGGCGTCGTTCAGCAATCAGGCAGGCACGCAGGCGGCGGAGAAGCTGGATGCGGGTTTGAAGCTATCCCTGGAGAAGCAGGCGGATGGCTGGCAGTGGCAGGGTGTGCTCGATTGGACCGGCGGCGAGTTGTATTGGCAGCCCTGGTATGTTGCGGAAGGCGGGCATCGGGTATCTGCGCGCGGGTATTACGCTGGCGATGTGGTGCAGGTGGATGAGGCGCAACTGCATCTGGCCGGGGTAGGGGATGCCAGCGTGCAGGGGAGCTGGCAGGCCGGAAAAGTGCAGGATTTGCAGGTGGATGCGGCGCACTTGAATCTGACTAAGCTATATAAGTTATTGCTGCAACCTATGTTGGCTGACAGCGCGGCGGGCAAGCTGGAGGTGGAAGGCGATGCCAGCGTGCAGTTGCTGATGCGGCACGGGGAGCCGGTATCCGCGGCCTTGACGCTCAAGGATGTGGATATGGAGGACCAGGGCGGGCGATTCGCGCTATATAAGTTGAATGCCTATCTGCCGTGGTCCTATGACGAAGCCAAGGTGGCGCAGCTAGGCTATGCGGGCGGACATCTGCTGAAAATCCCATTGGGCGAAGCCAGCGTATTGGCCGAACTCAACCGTTATTCACTCACGGCGTCGCAGCTTTATCTGCCGGTGCTGGATGGCGCGCTTAGCTTGACGGATGTATCGGCGGCCCATGCGGGCGGGAATTGGCATTGGCACTTACGCGCCAACTTGGTGCCGATTTCCATGCCGTCGTTGAGCCATGCGCTGAGCTGGCCGCGCATGGAGGGCAAGGTGGCGGCGGCAGTGCCAATGATGACCTACAGCCGGGGGCAGCTCACCGTGGATGGCGACCTGTTGTTCCAGTTGTTCAACGGCAGCGTGAATGTGCGTAACCTGAGCATGCAGACGCCGCTGGGCGCGGCTTCCACCGTGCGGGCCGACCTGGAGATACAGCAGCTGGATCTGGGCGACCTGACCCGCACATTCTCGTTCGGCGCCATCGAGGGCAAGCTGGATGGCAGCGTGAAGAAACTGGTGCTGTCCAATTGGCAGCCCGCCAGTTTCGATGCGGATTTCCACAGCAGCCCCGGGCGCTACCGCAAAAAAATCTCCCAGCGCGCGGTGGAGAATATCAGCGCATTGGGCGGCGCGGGCGCGGCTGCGGCGATACAGCGCAGCGTGCTGCGATTTTTCGAGGAATTCAATTACGAGAAAATCGCTTGGCGCTGCCAGTTGAGCAACGATGTCTGCAGGATGAGCGGGGTGGAGGATGCCGCGCAGGGCTATGTGATCGTGAAGGGCAGCGGCATTCCGGCGATCACGGTGATGGGCTATAACCGCGACGTTGGCTGGAGCGATTTCCTCTCGCGGTTGAAACGGGTCACGGATGGCAACGCCAGCCCGGTCATCAAGTAGTTTTTGGCTAGGTGCTCTGTCTCAGGTGGTACTGCAGGGTATGCAAGGTAAGCCGACCATGCCAGAAGGATTTTGTCAGCAGTTCTAAGGTACAATTCCGCCTGAATAATAGTGGTATGAACGCACATCCGTGCGAGAGGAAAATGGCATGCGAATGAACTGGAAATGGATGGCGCCTGCGCTGATGCTGATGGCATTGCCGGCCTGCGTCACCATCAATATCTATTTCCCCGCGGCTGCGGCGGAAAAGGCGGCGGACCGTATTATTGATGACGTCTGGCAGTTGAAGGAAAAGGCCGAGCCGTCGATCCAGACCGAGGAGAAGAAATAAATGAAGCGTTTCATTGCGATAGGATTATTACTGGCCGGGTTGGCGACTGCCATGCTGGCGCATGCGGCGGCAGATATCGAGATTAACACCCCGGCTATTTCTGCGCTCAAGGGCAGCATGCAAACCAGGCATGCTCAGTTGTCCGGTTTTTACGCCAGCGGTGCGATCGGCCTGACCCGCGACGGCCTGGTTGCGGTGCGCGATGCCAATGCGGTGCCATTGGCGCAGCGCCAGTCGGTCAACGCGCTGGTGGCGGCCGAGAACAACGACCGTAACGCGCTTTACAAGGAAATCGCCAATGCCAACAGCCACCCGGAATGGGAAGCGGAAGTGCGCGGCACCTTCGCCCAGCGCTGGATACAGAAAGCGCCCGCAGGCTGGTATTACCAGGACGGCAGTGGATGGGTAAAGAAATAAATGACCCCGACGCTGGTCTTTGATATCGAGACGGTCCCTGATGTGGCGGGCTTGCGCAAGCTGCTGGACCTGCCTGCCGATACGACGGACGAGGACGTGGCACGCGTCGCCTTCCATCAGCGCCGCCAGCACAACGGCTCGGAGTTCTTGCCGTTGCATCAGCACCGCGTGGTGGCAATCTCCTGCGCGTTGCGCGAGGGCGACAGCTTCCGCGTCTGGACGCTGGGCAGCGTGGATGCGCCCGAGCAGGAAATCATCCAGCGCTTTTATGACGGCATAGAGAAATACACGCCCAACCTGGTGTCGTGGAACGGCGGCGGCTTTGATCTGCCCGTGCTGCATTACCGCGCCCTGGTGCACGGCATTACCGCGCCGCGCTACTGGGATATGGGCGACGATGACCGCGACTTCAAGTGGAACAACTACATCAGCCGCTACCACACCCGCCACCTCGACCTGATGGATTTGCTCGCGCTCTACAACGGCCGCGCCAATGCGCCGCTGGACGAAATCGCGCAGTTGTGCGGCTTTCCCGGCAAGCTGGGCATGGACGGCAGCAAGGTCTGGGATGCCTTCGCGCGCGGCGAAATCAACGCCATCCGCGATTATTGCGAGACGGACGTCGCCAACACCTATCTGGTCTACCTGCGCTTCCAGTTGATGCGCGGCGTGCTGACCCAGGAAAGCTACGCCCGCGAGATTGCACTGGTGCGCGATACTCTGGCGGCTTATCCCGGCCAACATTGGCAGGAATTTTTACATCATTGGCAGCAATAATTTACGGTTGCTGTCCGGCTTTACTCAACAAGATTCATGAATACTCCCATTGCATTAGTTGAATCCCTGGACCAGGAAGGGCGCGGCGTCGCCCACGTCGATGGCAAGACCATCTTCATCGACGGCGCATTGCCGGGGGAGCAGGTCACCTATAAGACGCATCGCCGCAAGGAGAAATACGAGGTCGCGAACGTGGTTGACGTGCTGCAATCCTCGCATCTGCGCGTTCAGCCTGGCTGCGAGCATTTCGGCGTCTGCGGCGGCTGCGCCATCCAGCACCTGGAGTTCTCCGGGCAGGTGGCGGCCAAGCAGCGCATGCTGGAAAACAATCTCTGGCATATCGGCAAGACCCGATCCGAACGCATGCTGCCGCCGATCTACGGCCCGGCCTGGGGCTACCGCCACAAGGCCCGCCTGCGCGTGCGCCATGTGGCGAAGAAGGGCGGCGTGCTGGTGGGCTTCAATGAAAAAGCCAGCAGTTTCGTGGCGGACATGGATAGCTGCAAGGTATTGCCACCGCATATTTCCAACCTGATCGTGCCGTTGAAGGAACTGGTCGGCAAGCTCAGTATCCGCGACCGTCTGCCGCAGATTGAGGTGGCCGTGGGCGAGCTGACCACAGTGTTGGTGCTACGCATACTGGAGCCCTTGCAACCGCAAGATACCGCGCCGATCAAGGAGTTTGCCGACCGCCACGGCGTGGAAATCTGGACCCAGAGCAAGGGGCCGGATACCGTCAAGCCGTTCTATCCCGAGCAGGGGCCAGGTCTGAGCTATTCCCTGCCCGAATTCAGCCTGACCTATCCGTTCAAGCCCACCGAGTTCACGCAGGTCAACCCGCATATCAACCGCGTGATGCTGCGCCGCGCCATGCAACTATTGCAGCCGCAGGCGGGCGAGCGCATCGCGGATTTTTTCTGCGGGCTGGGTAACTTTACCCTGCCCATCGCGCGCAGCGGCGCGACGGTGTTCGGCATGGAAGGCTCGGCGGCCCTGGTGGCACGCGCGCATGAAAGCGCCGCGCTGAACGGCTTGCAGGGGCAGGTGGAATACCAGGAAGCCGACCTGTTCCAGATGACGCCGGAGCTGCTGCAGTCGCTGGGCCATTTCGACAAATGGCTGATCGACCCGCCGCGCGACGGCGCGATCGAGCTGGTGAAATCCTTGCCAGACGTAGATGACGCTACGGCGGACACTGCGCATGTGCCGCAACGCATCGTCTATGTCTCCTGCAACCCCGCGACCCTGGCGCGAGATGCGGGCATCCTGGTGCATACCAAGGGCTACCGCCTGTTGGCGAGTGGCGTCATCAATATGTTTCCGCACACCTCGCATGTGGAGTCCATCGCCCTGTTCGAGAAGGCCGGTCCTTGAGCTTGCGCGCGGTGGGCGGGTATTGGCGGCTGGCCATCCTGGCGATGGCTGCGCTTCTGCTGCTCAATGCCTGCAACCGCGGCAATGAATACCAGGAAATCCGCAGCGCGGTCAGCCTGCTGCCGCAGACGCTGGACCCGCGCTATGCCACGGATGCCGCTTCGGCGCGCGTTTGCCGCCTGCTTTACAGGCCGCTGGTGGATTTTGACAAGCATTTCCGCGCCGTGCCTGCGCTGGCAAGCTGGCAGATGCTTGCCCCGAACCTGTTCCGCTTCACGCTGGGTAAGCAGGGGCGCGAATTTCATGACGGGCGCTACCTCACGGCGGAAGATGTAGCCGCCACCTACCAATCCGTCATTGACTTGCCGGATTCACCCCATTCCGCCGAATTTGCCAATATCGCCCGCATCGAGGTGCGCGACGAGAACACCGTGGATTTCATCCTGCGCAAGGCGGATAGCGGTTTTCCCGCACGCCTGATACTGGGCATTCTTCCCGTTGAATTGATTGAAAAAGGCCATGATTTCTCCAGGGAACCAGTGGGCAGCGGCGCTTTCAAGTTTGTATCGTGGCAGCGCTCGCTGAGGCTGGCGCGCGTGACCGACCAGCAGCTTTTCGTGTTCGAGGAAATCCGCGACCCCACCGTGCGCGTGCTGAAACTGGTGCGCGGCGAGACGGACATGCTGCAAGGGGATTTGCCGCCCGAGCTGGTGAAATACCTGCAACAACAGCCAGGGCTGGAAGTGCAGGAATCTCCCGGCACCAATTTCGCCTATGTCGGCATCAATATGCGTGATGCTGTATTGCAGCAGCCCTTGGTCAGGCAGGCATTGGCGCGTGCGGTAGACCGCGAGGCCATCATCCGCCATGCATTGGCTGGCGGCAGCCGCCCGGCGGAAACCATTCTGCCGCCCGAGCACTGGGCCGGCAATGCGGATTTGCAGCCATATGCCTATGATCCCAAGCTGGCGCGTGAATTGTTGCAGCAAGCCGGTGTCAGCCTGCCGCTCAAGCTGGTGTACAAGACATCCACCGATGCCCAGCGCGTGCGGTTGGCGACCATGATGCAGGCGCAGATGCGCGAGGCTGGAATCGAGCTTGAAATCCGCAGCCTGGATTGGGGCACCTTCTTCGACGACATCAAGCGCGGCAGTTTTCAGTTATATGGCCTGATGTGGGTCGGCATCAAGACGCCGGAAATCTATCGTCTGGCGTTCCACTCATCCTCCATTCCTCCCTGGGGGGCGAATCGTGGATACTTCACGGATGATGATACGGACAGGCTCATTGACGCCGAAAACTGGGCAGGTGCGACGGCGCGCGTTCATGAGCAATTGCCTTATATTCCACTCTGGTACGAAGGGCAGTTCGCCGCTACGCACAAACGTATTACAGGCTATCAATTGCAGCCGGACGGCAGTTGGGATGGGTTGGTGCATGTGCAGCGCAGCAAGGCGCAATCGGTGTTTTCAGGTGGAAATAAACTGCAGAAATAAACTGGAAGGCAGCTAGATGAACATCAAGATATCCATCCCGGCGCAGACCCTCAGCCTGTTCGACGACAGCGGGCAATTGCGCAAGCAGTTTCCCGTATCAACGGCATTCAAGGGCGTTGGCGAGCAAAAAGGCAGCTACCGCACGCCGCGCGGCCGCCATATCGTGCGCGCCAGAATAGGGGCCGGACAGCCGCTCGGGACCGTGTTTCGCGCGCGCAGGCCTACGGGGGAAGTGTGGACGCCGGAATTACATGCGCAATACCCGGGCAGGGATTGGATACTGACGCGCATCCTCTGGCTTTCTGGCTGCGAGCCAGGCTTCAACCGCCTGGGCGATGTCGACAGCATGCAGCGCTATATTTATATCCACGGCACGCCGGACAGCGAGCCCATGGGCGCGCCGCATTCCCACGGCTGCATCCGCATGCGCAATGCAGATGTCATGGCGTTGTTCGACATGGTGCCGCTCGGGACGCATGTGGTGTTGCTGGATGATTAAGCGCATCCTGGGCGTGGTGCCGGTGGTGTTCGGCGTGCTGCTATTGACCTTTCTGCTGGTGCACCTGGTGCCGGGCGACCCGGTCGAGGTGATGCTGGGCGAATCCGCGCCGTTGGCGGACCGCGGCCGGCTGAGAGCCGAGCTGGGGCTGGACCAGCCCTTGCCCGCGCAGTTCGGCCATTATTTGGCCGCGCTTGCGCAGGGCGACTTCGGCCGCTCCATCCACAACCGCAAGCCGATTGCCGATACCCTGCGCGAGCGCCTGCCTGCCACGGCTGCCCTGGCCCTGTGCGCGTTGTTGATTGCGGTTGGGCTGGGCGTGCCATTGGGCATCATCGCCGCCCTGCGTCAGGGAAAATGGCCGGACAGCCTCGCGACCCTGGCCAGCCTGGCCTTGTCCGCCATGCCACATTTCTGGCTCGGGCCTTTGCTCATGCTGCTGTTCGCCTTGTGGCTGGGCTGGCTGCCTGTGAGCGGTATGGGTGAGCCTGGGTCTATCGTGTTGCCCGCCCTGACCCTGGGTTTCGGTCTTGCCGCCATTCTCACGCGCATGACCCGCGCCAGCCTGCTGGAAGTGTTGAACGAGGATTTCGTGCGCACCGCGCGTGCCAAGGGCCTTAGCGAACGTAATGTGATATTGCGGCATGCGATGCGCGCCGCCCTGCTACCGGTGGTCACGGTGGTCGGCCTGCAACTGGGCAGCCTGCTGGCCGGGACGGTGATTACCGAAACCGTGTTCGGCTGGGAGGGCATCGGCCGATTGCTGGTCGAATCCATCGAGAAACGCGATTATCCCGTCACCCAGGCTTGCGTCATCGTGATTGCGTTGATCTATGTCGTGGTCAACCTGCTGACCGATCTCCTGTATGCGCGGCTCGACCCGCGGGTGAGGTTTGCCGCATGAAACGCTGGCCGTATTGGGTATTGGGCTTCTGGCTGCTGGTGGTGGCCTGCTCGCAGGTGTGGAATTTCCAGCCGGATGCCATCGACCTGCAACAAATACTCGCCGCGCCGGGGCAGGGCGCTTTGCTGGGTGCCGACGACCTGGGCCGCAGCATTGCGGCGAGGCTGGCCGCGGGCGCGGGCGTCTCCATGCTTGTGGCTCTGCTGGTCACGGCAGTAACCTTGACCGTTGGCACGGCCATCGGCTTGCTGGCCGGGTATTACGGCGGTTGGATAGACCGGCTGCTGATGCAGGTGACAGATGTATTCCTTGCCTTTCCCGGCATTCTGCTCGCGATTGCGTTTGCCGCCGTACTCGGCCCGGGGCTGGACAACCTGCTGCTGGCGCTGTGCATGACCTCCTGGGTCGGCTATGCCCGACTGACGCGCGCCCAGGCGCTGAGCCTGCGCCAGCGGCAGCATGTGCAGGCTGCACAATCGCTGGGCGCGCCTGCGTACCGCGTCATGCGCAAGCACATGCTGCCCTTACTCGCCGCGCCGCTGGTGGTGGAAGCTACCTACAGTATTGCGGGGCTGGTCATTGCCGAAGCCAGCTTGTCCTTCCTCGGGTTGGGCATACAGGCGCCGCATGCTTCCTGGGGCTCCATGCTCAGGGATGGTGTGCGCTACCTGCTGGTGGCGCCGCATTACGTGCTGGCCGTGGGTGTCAGCCTGATGTCCGTGGTGCTTGCCATTAATGTGCTGGGCGACCAATTACGTGACGCCTGGGATGTCCGGCGCGCTGAATCTTGAGAAAAAATCTCTGGCACCAAGCATGCTGGCAATATCTATGATTACAATCTCCCCCATCAACCTAACTGACCTATATACCTTATGACACTAGGCCCCGTTATGCTCGATGTCGTCGGCACCGAGCTTACTCCCGACGACATCCGCCGCATCCGCCACCCGCGGGTGGGCGGCGTAATCCTGTTCGCGCGCAACTTCGAGTCGCCCACCCAGCTCAAGGCGCTCACCGACAGCATCCATGCCGTGCGCCAGCCGCCCTTGCTGATCGCGGTGGACCACGAAGGCGGCCGCGTGCAGCGCTTCCGGGAAGGCTTCACGCGCATCCCACCCATGCGTGAATTCGGGAAGATCTGGGACGAGCATCCACGCAAGGCAAGGCAGCTTGCCGAAGAGGCGGGTTGGATTATCGCGGCGGAACTGCGCGCGCACGGCGTGGATTTCAGCTTCACCCCGGTGCTCGATATGGATTACGGCGAAAGCCAGGTTATCGGCGACCGGGCCTTCCACGGCAATGTGCAGGCCATCAACGAACTGGCGTTCTCATTGCTGCAAGGCTTGCACCGCGGCGGCATGGCTGCGGTAGGCAAGCATTTCCCCGGCCATGGCTATGTGGCGGCGGATTCGCATGTGGCGATTCCCGTGGACGAGCGCGAATTCGACCAGATCGCCCAGTCCGATATGCAGACCTTCCGCCAGCTCATCGACGACGGCATCCAGGCCATCATGCCCGCCCATGTTATTTATCCGAAAGTGGACGACAAACCCGCAGGCTTCTCCGAACGCTGGCTGCAAAAAGTGCTGCGCCAGCGTCTGGGCTTCAATGGCGTCATCTTCAGCGACGATCTTTCCATGGAAGGCGCGGGCGTCGCGGGCGACGTCACCCAGCGCGCGCTGGCTGCGCTCAACGCCGGTTGTGACATGGTACTGCTCTGCAACCAGCCAGAAAAAGCAGATGAGTTACTCGCCAATCTGAAATGGGAAATTCCGGCGCAAAGTCTGGCAAGGCTCGCTCGTATGCATGGTAGACGCCATCCATCCAATATGGTGGCACTGCGTGAAGATCCAGAATTCATGCATGCTATACACCGGGTGGGTATGGTAGGCAAGGCGGATGGGGATTTGCCATTTGCGTGACACCTGGGGTTGCTCGGGGAACATGACTAAATAATAGTTCCAAGTGATAAAAAACCCGCTTCGGCGGGTTTTTTATCAGTCCAATCCCTCAGCATCAGGAAAAAAATTGGCGCGACTACGTGTTGCGAAGCCGATCAGCCCCAAGCCCAGCGCCAGCATGCCATAGGTGCTAGGCTCAGGAACAGCGGTAGTAATGGTGCCAGCATAAGTGGCCAGATTATTTTCGCTGGAAACGGCTGTACCAACGATCCGGAGGTAGTAAGTTCCACCAGCAAGAAGTGCAGGTCCAGTATAGTCGATACCGCCAAAAGCCAATTTCATACCGAAGTCGGTGACGGAGCCAGCTTGTATCAGGGTACTAGCATCCTGAGCGCTGTAAAGACCGAATGAGTCGAAAACAATACTGTTGCCTGCCAATACTGCACTACCAGCGAGGGTTGCGCTCAGTTCGCTACGGGCGCTTTCCAAGTTGAATGCCAGCCAATGAGTGAATTCTGTGCCGTCACCAACAAAACCAATATGTTCGTAGGCGTAGGTTTCACCCAAAGCGGATGGGTTTGTATCACCTTCTGCAGTGATTTGTGGGTTGGCGTATGCGCTGGCAGATGCGCCGATCAGAGAAACTGCCAGCAGGATTGCCTTGAGATTTGCTTTCATTTAATTACCCCCTAAGGTTGAAGTTAAATAAAGTGATGCAAATATTAAAGATGTAAGCTTTTCAAATATTTAAAATCAAAGAGGTATTTGAATCGCTAGTAAAAGAATATGATAGTCGGAAAGGGGAGGCAATAGTCTGATAAGACTAATGAGAACAAGTGGATACAATCAATGATGAATGGATAATAAAAAACCCGCCGAAGCGGGTTTTTTAGTTCAAGCCTAAGATTATTAGGCGGAGAACTTGGAGCGGCCACGTGCTGCGAAACCGATCAGGCCCAGGCCCAATGCCAGCATGCCGTAGGTGCTTGGCTCTGGAACAGCGGCGATAGCAGTAATGTTACCGTTATAGGTAGCATTACCAGTGTAAGTACCAGCGACATGGATCCAGTAGGTTGCAGGGCCATCAACACTAGCAGACAGACCTCCTGCAGACAATGTTGGAGCGAATGCATGGATGTCGCCGATAGCTAAGGCGGTAGCAGATAAATCCTTAACATCGTAGAGATCAAATGCTGTAAAAGTAATTTTACCAGAGCTAGCACCACTAAGACTTGCGTTAAGATCACGGTTGCCATCAATAGTGAATTCAACCCAATCATTGAAAGAACCACCACCTGCAATAAGAGTGAGGTGTGTGAATGTATAGTTTTCTGCATCTGGTGATACGTTCAGATCACCAGAGACAACTGGATTTGCGAATGCAGTAGCAGATGCGCCGATCAGTGAAACTGCCAACAGGACTGCCTTGAGATTCAATGCTTGCATTTCATTCCCCCCTAAGGAAAGTTAATAAAGTAATACTGATATCGATGGCGCAAGAATATGATGGAAAGGGACAGGGAACAATAGTCTGATGAGACTAATGAGGTGTGTTTCTTGGCCATTTATTTAGTAGGAGCAATTGCTGATAAGGTTGAAACTTTTATGGTTATTGGCTAGTCTTAGTCCTAGTTTCTGTTTTTTTCATTACGGGGTACAGATTAAATGCAAACAAATTACCAAATTGCCAATACGCAAACGCTGCCGGCGGGCGCGCACAAGGTATTGCGCAATACTTATATGATGCTGGGCCTGACCATGGTGCCGACCGTGATTGGCGCGCTGGTGGGCATGAGCATGAATTTCTCGTGGATGGCAGGCAGTCCGATCATGTCTTCCTTGATCATGTTGGCTGTGATGTTCGGCTTGTTCTTCGCGATTTCCGCCAACCGCAACAATAGTTTCGGCGTGGTATTGCTGCTGGGCCTGACGTTCTTCATGGGCCTGATGCTGGGGCCTATCCTGCAAGTGGCGTTGAACCTGCGTAATGGTGGCCAACTGGTCGGCCTGGCCGCTGGCGGCACTGGCCTGATTTTCATGACATTGGCCGGTATTGGCGCGACCACAAAGAAGGATTTCAGTTTCCTTGGCAATTTCCTGCTGGTGGGCTTGATCCTGCTGATCGTTGCTTCACTGGCTAACCTGTTCTTCCAGGTGCCTGCTGCTTCGTTGGCGATTTCTGCGATTGCGGTGTTGCTGTTCTCCGGCTTTATCCTGTTTGATGTGAACCGCATTGTGCGCGGCGGTGAAACCAACTACGTGATGGCTACTCTGTCCTTGTATATCAACATCTATAACCTGTTTGTCAATCTGCTGCAATTGCTGATGGCATTTATGGGTGAACGTGACTAGGCCATTGCCTGAATCCATAAAACCCGTCCTTGTGGCGGGTTTTTTGTTTCTGGATATTTTTAGATTTGTCTTGATCAGATGACTGACCTTACTGCTAGCTGGCCTTCGCTCGGCGCCGCCATCAAACAGCGCACACCCGGCATACCCGTGACCAAGTGCCTGATTGCGGCCAATTTGCTGGTGTTCGTGCTCATGCTGTTCAACGGCGCGGGGTTCTGGCATTCACCCAACCATATCCAGTTGGCGTGGGGCGCCAATTTCGGCCCGGCGACGCAGGACGGCGAATGGTGGCGCCTCTTTACTGCGCTATTTCTGCATTTCGGCGCGATCCACCTGACGCTCAACATGGTGGCATTTTGGGACGGCGGCCAACTTGTGGAGCGCATGTACGGCCACTGGCGCTATCTTGCGATTTACCTGGTCAGTGGACTGATAGGTAACCTGCTGTCGCTGGTATGGCAGGGTAACCATGCCGTATCAGGTGGCGCTTCGGGAGCGATTTTCGGCATCTATGGCGCCATGATCGTGTTTCTCTGGCAAGAACGGGCACTGCTTGACCGCCATGAGTTTCGCTGGCTGTTCGGCGGCGCCTGTGTGTTTGCAATTGCCACGATTGCATTGGGTTTCATGATTCCCATGATCGACAATGCCGCGCATATTGGCGGCTTTGTAGCGGGGATGTTGTCCGGCATGCTACTGATGCGGGGCTTGCGGCCTGACGAATTGGTACCGCGCTTGCCCAGGTTTTTCGCGGGAGCGTTATTGGTTGCCGCCGTGGCTGTGATGTTGGTCCAATTGCCGACACCCAAATATAGCTGGGGTGCTGAACAGTTGCTGCAAAAGGAAATCAACGCCTTCATTCAGGAAGATCAAGCCATCAACCGTTCCTGGCTGCATATCATGCACGAGAGTAAGCAGGGTAATGTGACCTATTTCGAGCTGGGCGAACAGATAGAAAACGATATCACCGACCGTTACCAGGAGCGCTACGAGGCGCTTTCTCAACTGCCTTACGACTCCAATCTGCCCTCGGCGGCCAAGTTGGAAAGTATCCTGCAATACACCAAACAGAAGCGTGATTCCTCGCGCGCGCTGGCGGAAGAGCTGAAGCAGGGCAAGGCGCCGAGCAAGAAGCTTAAACCTGGCGAATAGCCTTGCCTATTTGGGATTTGCCCTGAGTTTATCCAGCCAGGTGATCAGCAGGGACAATAGCCAGAGCAGCGCCTTGAAGGTGTTCATGACCGGGATCAGGCTCCAGAACACGCTGCCGAGAATCTGGCGGCAAAGCATGTTCTTGAAGCATGCCGTCTTGTAGATGGTAGAGAGCAGGCATAGCCCGAGCGATACGAAGTAAACCACGATGTATTCCTTCGGGATCATGCTTTTCTTCCTTTAATCTTGTGGGTATTGGACTTTATTCTATACCGTTGCTGTCGGATGGATAAGGCGGGCGGCTCTTAGGGTTTAGTAGCTTTTTGCATCTGCCGCCGCGCGGCGAAGAATTGCGTGAGGGTCGCGCTGCATTCGTCGGCAAGCAAGCCGCTTACCACTGTCGTGTGATGATTGAGTCTGGGTTCTGCCATAAGGTCGATGACGCTGCCGCAAGCGCCGGTTTTGTAGTCATGTGCGCCGAACACCAGCCGCTCGATGCGAGCGTGCTGAATGGCGCCAGCGCACATGGCGCAGGGTTCCAGCGTGACGTAGAGTGTGCAGCCTACCAGGCGGTAGTTGCCCAGCGTGCTTGCCGCCTCGCGCAGGGCACGGATTTCGGCATGGGCGCTCGGGTCATGGCAGGCAATCGGCGTGTTGCTGCCGCGGCCGATGATCGCGCCATCCTTGACCACTACTGCTCCCACAGGCACTTCCCCGGCGAGGGCGGCTTCCTGCGCGAGCCGCAATGCTTCTCGCATGAAGCTTTCATCTGTTTCGGGGGAGTGCGTCGCTGACATCAACAATCCAGTCTTTCAATCGAAGAGCGTAATTCTGCCATGCTTTCGCCATCGGTATGCGGTCCATAGCGCAGGGCAAGATAAAGCTGCGTGATATGGGCTATCGCGGCTGCATGTTGCGGTAACAGGCGACTGGAGCGTTGCTGGATGCCGAGAGCGCCTTCGCCAAGGTTTGGTTTGATACCGCGCCGCGCGAGTTTTTCCAAGTAGCGCAGATAGAGCGTTTGCACTGCATCCGTCGCTATGCGTTTGCGGCGGAATAACAGTGCGCATAGCAACAGCAATATGGCTAGCAGGCCAACAGTGAGCCAGGTGACGAGTAGTTGCCAGTTGACTGACACGCCTGTCAGGCGCGAGAGCAATTCCATCTGTCGTTGCTGGCTGTAGCCCAGCACCCATTGATTCCAGCCGTTATTGACGGCATCCCAGTTGAGGTAAAGCTTGCGCAGCCAGGTGTTGTCCTGCCGCGCCAATATAGGCAGCAGGGTATTGTCGGCCAGCGCGTCATTGATGCCGATGTCCACGCGCGAAGGCGCCACGGCGGCGGTCGGGTCCAGCCTGACCCAGCCTTGCCCTTGTAGCCAGACCTCTACCCAGGCATGGGCGTCGGATTGGCGCACGATCAGGTACTGGCCCACCGGGTTGGTTTCGCCGCCCTGATAGCCCGTGATGATGCGGGCCGGGATACCCGCCGCCCGCATCAGGTAGGCGAAGCTGCTGGCGTAATGCTCGCAGAAGCCACGCTTGCTGCTGAATAGGAAATCGTCGATAGCATCGTTGCCCAGCCGGGGCGGCGTCAAGGTATAGAAGAAGCCTTGTTCGCGGAACATCTGCAATGCGGTGTCAATGATGCGTCCAGGCGATTGCAGTTCGGTTTGCCAGCGCCTCGCCAGTTCACGGCTGCGCGGGTTGCCGCCATCCGGCAGTTGCAGCGCCCGCGCGCGGTCATCGTCGCCGAGCGCGGGAGCGAGCCGGTATTGAGCGTGAGAACTGCCGCTGTAGCGTATTCTGGTGCGAATGGGCGCTTGAGCCAGCGCTTGTCGTTCACGCCCAAGGAACGCGCTCTGCGGGGCAGCGTCGGGGATATCCAGCATCAGCAGCCAGCGGCGGTTGTGCGGCTCCAGCGTAATGTCGTAGCGGATAGGCTGCCCTTGTGCTTCCAGGGTTTCCACCGTGCGTGCGCTGCCCGCCATATGCCAGCCGCGCCCGTCAAACTGCCAGAGCACCGGGCCGCGCCAATAGAGTTGCGGCTGCGCAGGTATCTCTCCCCGGAATTGCGCGCGAAACGCCACCGCTCCAGACAGGCTAAGCTCGCTGATATCGCCGGGCTGCATATGGTCGCTGAGTCCACTCATGGCGCGATAGGCATCTTGCGGCACACCCCACAATGGCCCGGGAATGCGTGGGAATAGCACGAACAACAGCAGCATGAGCGGCGCGGCTTGCAATAATAAGCCGGAAGCCAGGCGGAAACGTGATCGATGGGAGAGGGAGCCGTGCGGATAGCTGATGCCGACCAGGCAGCCCGTGAGGCCGAGCACTGGCAGCAGCAGGTAGACGCCGATCCAGAGCGACTGATCGAACAAAAAGGCCGTCATGGTGAGGAAGTATCCGGCGAAGACCAGGATGACGTAATCGCGCCGCGTGGCGGATTCCATGAGCTTGAGCGACAGCATCAATGCCAGCAGCGCCACGCTGGCGTCGCGTCCGAACAAGGTGCGGTAATGCAGATATATCCCGGTGACCCCGAGCAGGGTGATGGGGAGCAGCAGCCATATCTTGGGCATCTTCCACTGTCTCCACTGCAACAGCAGGCGCCAGCCCATGAAAAGAAGGATCAGCGCGCTGGTCCAGGCCGGGAAATGGCTGAAATGCAGGGCCATGGCGAGCAGCATGGCTGCCAATAACCACAGGAGGTCGGACGAGCCTGGTTTGGTGGCTATGATCATGCGGCCTCCAGCAGCGCGAGCGCGCGCAGGCATGCTTCATAATGCGCTTGGCCGTGGGCTGGCGCGATACTGGTGGCGGGCAGGCGGAGGCCGTAACGCTGGTGGCTGGCGTGTGCCTGCATGACCCAGCGTGTGAGCTGGCTCAGGCGTTGCTCGATATCCTTGCCTGGCGTGAGGGCGAGATCGAGCCAGACCTGCTGCTGCGATTCCGCGTGGAACTCGCGGCTGTACATGCCTTGCTCGCGCGAGGATGCCTTCCAGTCGATGCGTCTGGGCGAATCTCCACGCTGGTAGAGACGCAGGCCGGAAAAATCCTCGTCGCCAGGCTGCGGGGAGAGGCTGCCGCCCGGGCCCGGCTGGATGCCTTGCGGCAAAGGTAATGAGGTATCTGCCGGACGTGGGTAGACCAGGCAGCGCGTGTCGGTTTCCAGAGGACTCCAGGCGCGGAACAGGCCGCCCGGAAACCCTGTACTGAGGGTAAGCTTGCCCATATCATGCCAGCCGCGCCTATAGGTGGGGCTGCTGACAGTCAACCTGGCCATGCCGTGGGCCGACACATCAATGAATACGGGTTCCGCACCCTCCAGGTTGGCGGCAATCGCCAGCCGTTCGCGTCCGCGGTCTTCTGACAGCACAAGTTCCAGCATTGCATCCTGACCGGCGAACACCGGCGCAGGCGGCACGGCTTGCACCTGCAGCCAGGCGAGATTGCGCCAGGTGTGCAGCAGGCAGACCAGCGCCATGCCGGTTAAAAGGAAGGTGAGAATGAAACCCAGATTCAGAGTGTAGTTGATGGCGCCCGTAAGCATGGCCGCGAGCACGACGGCCAGTCCCCATCCTGCGTGGCTGGGCAGGATATAGAGCCGTTGCGCATCCAATCGGGCGGGCAGAGTGGCGATGCGCCGTTTAAGCAGTTTGAAAGGCCCCGGCAGCAGGCGTTCAAGGAATGGCGACGGCATTCAGCAGGTGCGCGGCAGGATCGCTGACGTCGCTGCCGGAGATGGGTTGCAGGCGGTGGCTTGCCACGCCGGGCAGCACTGCCTGGATATCTTCGGGAATGGCGAAATGGCGTCCGTGCATCAAGGCCCAAGCCTGGGCGCATTGCCGTAGTGCCAGGCCAGCACGTGGCGACAGGCCGGATGCGAACTGGCTGGCCTCGCGGCTGTATTGCAGCAACGCCTGCAGATAATCTAGCAGCGCGTCGGAAAGATGTACCTGGTCCACGGCTTGCTGCAGCGCGATCAACCCGGCGGCGTCAATGGCCTGTTCCGGGGCATGAATGCCGTGACGGCCGCCATTGTTCTGCAGCAGGGCGCGCTCAGCCTGCGGGTCGGGATACCCCAGCTTGATGCACATGAGAAAGCGGTCCAGTTGCGATTCCGGCAACGGAAAGGTACCGATGTGGTGTGCCGGGTTCTGGGTGGCGATGACGAAGAAAGGCACGGGCAGCGGGCGCGTTTCGCCTTCCAGCGTTACCTGGCCTTCTTCCATCACTTCCAGCAGGGCGCTTTGCGTCTTGGGCGTGGCGCGGTTGACTTCGTCGGCCAGCAACACCTGGGTGAATACCGGGCCGGGATGGAACTTGAAAGTGGCTTCGTTGCGGTCGTAGACCGAGACGCCGAGAATGTCGCCAGGCAGCAGGTCGCTGGTGAACTGCACGCGGTTGAACTGCAGGCCCAGAACCTGCGCCAGCGTGTAGGACAGCGTGGTCTTGCCCATACCCGGCAGGTCCTCGATCAGCAGGTGACCGCGCGCGAGGATGGCGGCCAGCGCCAGCTTGATTTGCGTTTCCTTGCCGAGAATGATGCGGCTGGTATTGCGGATGATGGCCTGGATTTGGGCCTGCATGCTTGGCTCCTTTTTGGCGGGTTAATCTACGCGCTGCTTCTGGCCGATTCGCACCAGCACGAACGTTAGGCCGAGCATGAGTCCTGCACCTACCCAGAGCAGTACTTCCATGGGGTCGGGAGTAACGTCCTGTACGGGCATGATAATGAGTTTGCGCAATACCAGTACCATGGCGACCTCAATGAAAGTTTCTACCTCCAGTTTGGCACCCATGAGGTAACGGATTTCAGCGGAGATCAGGGCTGAAATCGACCATAGCAGCATCAGTGTACCCAGAGCATTGAGGAAACCGTGCACCAGGTTGTGTGTCGCCATGGCAGCGCGCACGTCCACATAGAACAGCCAGGCGAACATGATGACGGAAACCGCCAGTGCCAGGCCGATGGTGATATGGGCGAATCCATTGAGCCAGAGCATGGCACGGATGGTATAGCGGTTGATGACGTTGAATTCGCGCGGAAAATGGTTTTGTCCCATGATGGCTGAGCCAGGTGTCCTTGTTATTGATAGAGATAGTGGAGACGGGCGTTTAATCACGCCCGGGCCGAGTCGCGCCAATATACCAAATTTTGGTGAGACCGAGGCCCATGGCATCCGGCTTTCCTTACTTTGGTATTCAACTCAACAGAAAATCCTTGATATCAAGCTGTTGCAATGCGTGCAGCAACCATTGCTGCGCTTTGCCGCCTTGGCTGCGCCAGGCAATACAGGTGACGAGGCTCGGTTTAGGCTCGGCTACCTGGAGGATCACGAGCTCGCCATGGGCCGCGTGGTGTTCGGCCAGCGTGCGCGGCAGGTAGCCCACGCCCAGCCCCTTGATTTGTGCCAGTGTTTTGCTGGGGATGTCCGGGACAGATAGCACATCCTGGCCGTCCAGTATGCCGGAAGTTCTCGCTGGAAGGCTGCGCGAGCTGTCTGCCGCCGAGATGGAACGGTATTGCTGGATGTCGGAATTGGATAGTGGTTCAGGCATCATTGCCAGCGGATGCGCGGGAGAGACGGCGAAGACAAACTCCACCGAGCCTAGCAGGGAAGTGGTATAGCCGCCGCCCGGCGGACCTTCGCCGGGGGCGCCGATCGAGATGTCGGCGCGGTTGCTCATGAGCGCATCCCAGCTTCCGCCATAGACTTCCCGCAATAATCGTACCCGAGTGCCGAATGACTGCGCGTAGAAACGTTCCAGAATGTCGTATAGCGGCTCCAGCCTGAGGATATCGCTGACGGCAATGCTAATATCGGTCTCGATACCAGTCGCCACACGGCGCACGCGGCATTCCAGCTCGCCTGCGGCCTTGAGCAGGTGGCGTCCTTCGCGCAGCAGTTCATTGCCTGCTTCGGTCAGCCTGGCCTTGTGTCCGCTGCGGTCAAACAGGCTGATGCCGAGTTCGTCTTCCAGTTTGCGGATGGTGTAGGTGATGGCAGAAGGGACACGGTACAAGCTCTCTGCCGCAGCGGAAAAGCTGCCTTCGCGGTCAATGGCGTCGAGCACTTCCAGTGCCTCTATGGAGAGCTTGATACTCATGGGCGCACGCTCAGGGAGTGGTGTTCCTGCACCCAGAACGCAGTAGCACCGACGATGGCGGCGGGCATCATCAGGATATTGAGGCCGGGTATCCACAAGGCCAGGTAAACGCTCGCGCCAAAACCCAGACTTTTCCAGCGCTTCTGATGCAGCCAGGCCATCATGTCCCGCCAGCTCAGCTTGTGGTTGTCTGCTGGGTAATCCAGGTATTGCACGCACATCATCCAGATGCCGAACAGCATCCATAAGGGCGGGGCAAGCAGATTGAGCCCTGGAATCAGCGATAGCAGCAACAGCGCCAGCGCGCGCGGCAGGAAATACATGAGCTTGCGCAATTCACGCCCCAGGGTGCGCGGCACCATGGCGATCAGCTCTCGCATGCTGAACGGCGGGAAGTCATCCTGGCCACGGATCAGCACTTCGGCCTTTTCAGCCAGTAGGCCGTTGAAGGGCGCGGCGATCAGGTTGGCGAACAGGGTGAAGGTGAAGAAGATGATCAATATCAACAAAATGACAAACAGCGGCCACAGGAGATAGGTGAGGAAGTCCAGCCAGCCCGGCAGGGTGGCCTGCAAGCAGGCGAGCCAGAGGCCGAACTGCTGCGTGCTGTAATAAACCATGGCGGCAAACAAGGCGAGATTGATCAGCAACGGGAGCAGAACGAATAGGCGCAGGCCAGGGCTGAGTAGCAGCTTCAGACCCTGCAACACATAGCGCGGCCCCGAAAAGTCTGAAAACTGGAGTTGGACGGGCATAGTAACAGTGGTTATCGCATCATGTTCATAATTTTTGAACAATATATGCAAAATTCTTTGCTATCAATAGCAGATTGTACTCCCTATCATGGCTTTCATCATTCAAGAATATTGAACCATATTATGATCAGTTTACGTAAAGCCCAGGAGCGAGGCCACGCCAATCATGGCTGGCTGGATAGCTATCATTCCTTTTCCTTTTCCAATTACTATGATCCGGCGCATATGCATTATTCCGTGCTGCGCGTGATCAATGAGGATGTGATTGCTCCTGCCAGAGGGTTTGGCATGCATCCGCACAGCGATATGGAAATCATCACCTATATGCTGCAAGGCGAACTGCGGCACCAGGATAGCCTGGGCAATGGTTCGGTGATCCGGGCGGGCGATGTGCAGCGCATGAGCGCGGGAACGGGTATCGTGCATAGCGAGTTCAATGCTTCTGACCGGAGGCAAGCGCATCTTCTCCAGATATGGTTGTTGCCAGAGAAAAACGGTATCGCGCCCGGTTATGAGGAAAAGCATTTTGATCAGGAGCAAAAGCGTGACCGCTGGTGCCTGATTGCTTCTCCTGATGGCAGGGAAGCATCGTTGCATATCCATCAGGATGTGGAGTTGTATGCCACTGTGCTATCCGAAAACCAGCAGCTCAGCTATCAGATCAAGCATGGCCGCAGCCTCTACATTCAGGTGGCCCGGGGTAGCGTGACATTGGATCAGGTAATGCTGGAAGCCGGCGACGCAGCCAAAGTGGATGAGCAACAATCTATTGAACTGAGCGCGGCGGAAGAGTCGGAAATCCTGTTGTTCGATCTGCCGCAACATCAATCACATTAATGTAAATAAGGAAGGACTGGCATGACAAAAATTGTAGTGGTGTATCACAGTGGCTATGGCCACACGGCAGCACAAGCGCGCGCTGTTGCCAAAGGTGCGGAAAGGGTCGCAGAGACTGAAGTCATTCTATTGGATTCCGACGAAGCGCAGCAGAACTGGGACAGCCTCAATACTGCTGATGCCATCATTTTTGGCAGCCCGACCTATATGGGCTCCGTATCCGCCCAGTTCAAGGCGTTTATGGACGCCAGTTCCGGTATCTGGTTCAATCGTGGCTGGAAAGATAAGGTGGCGGCAGGGTTCACTACTTCTGCTAGCCAGAGCGGTGACAAACTCAATACCATCATACAGTTGACCATTTTCGCGGCGCAGCATGGCATGATCTGGGTAGGTAATGATCTGCTGCCGGGGAACAATAGCAGTGCGGGTTCAGTCAATGACTTGAACCGCCTTGGCGGTTTCCTGGGCGCCTTGGCTCAGGCCAACAGCGACCAAGGGCCTGATGTTGCGCCTTTACAGAGTGACTTGCTGACAGCAGAACACCTGGGAGAGCGGGTAGCCAGCATCACTACGAAGATTCATGGTTGAAAATCAATCACAATTTTTTGAATACAGAGAGGAAGCTCAATGAAACATTCCATCATCAAACTTAGCCTCGTTGCAGGCCTGTTTACCGCAAGCAGTCTGGCATTGGCTGCTGCCGAGACTTATGACATCGACAACAAGCACAGCTTTGCCAACTTTACGATTCGCCACGTAGTGGCCAAGGCTTCCGGCACTTTCAGCGATGTGACCGGCAAACTGGTTATCGACAAGGATAATCTTGCCAATTCCAGCGTGGATGCCAAGATCAATGTGCTGAGCGTGAACACCAGCAACGCCAAGCGTGATGAACATATTAAAAAAGAGGAATATCTCAATGCTGGCAAGTTTGGCGAAATGCATTTCGTCAGCACCAAGGTTGAACCCACTTCCGCGACCCAGGGCAATGTCACTGGCAAGCTCACCATCAATGGCGTGACCAAGGAAGTGACACTCCCGTTTGCCGTGCTCGGTTTCGGCAAGGATCCCTGGGGTGGTACACGCACCGGCATTGAAGCCAAGACCATCATCAAGGCTTCCGATTATGGCTATACTTGGGGCAAGCCTGGTTCGCCAGTCGGTGATGACGTTGAAGTGACTTTATTGATCGAAGGCATCAAGAAGTAAGCTGTCATTGCCAACACGGTAAGAACGCCCGTTTGCTCGCCAAGCGCGGCGTTTTCTATTTAATAGGAGAGGTTTCTAATGACTGCCGATTTGTTCAGCCCTGTGACATTGGGCCGAATTGCGCTCAACAACCGTATTGTCATGGCGCCGCTAACTCGCAATCGCGCGGGTGCGGGCAATGTCCCGCAGCCCATCAATGCGGAATATTATGCGCAGCGCGCTTCCGCTGGACTGATTATCAGCGAGGCTACCCCGATTTCCGCCACTGGGCACGGCTATCCATTTACTCCCGGCATTCATGATGCGGCGCAGGTGGAGGGATGGAAGCTGGTGACCCAGGCAGTGCATGCCAAGGGCGGCAAGATCGTGCTGCAACTCTGGCACGTGGGGCGGATTTCCCATCCATCGCTACAGCCCGGCAATACCTTGCCGATTGCGCCTTCGGCGATCAAGCCCGCCGGGCAGGCTTTCACCTACGAAGGCTTGCAGGATTACGTCACGCCGCGTGCATTGGCGCTCGAAGAGCTGCCGGGCATTGTGGCGGATTATGCGCGTGCTACGCGCAACGCGCTTGAAGCGGGTTTTGACGGTGTCGAGATTCATGCTGCCAATGGCTACTTGCTGGACCAGTTCCTGCGTGACGGCACCAATCACCGCACCGATGAATATGGCGGCAGCATTGAAAACCGCACGCGTCTTTTGCTGGAAGTGACCAAGGCGGTCGTTGAAGTTGCCGGTGCTGACCGTGTGGGTGTGCGCATTTCGCCGCTCAACCCGTTCAACGACATCAGCGATTCCAACCCGCAAGCATTGTTCAACCATGTTGCTGACAGTCTTAGCCCGTTTGGCTTGGCCTACCTGCATGTGGTGGAAGGCGGCATGGGCGGCAGTGAAGTGCAGCCATTTGATTTTTCTGCCCTGCGCCAGCATTTCAAGGGGCCTTATATCGCCAATCTCGGCTATGACAAGGCCAAAGGCAATGCAGCAATCGCCTCCGGCCATGCCGATGCGGTGGCGTATGGCGCGCTGTACATTGCCAACCCGGATCTGGTGGAACGCTTCCGTCAGGACGCGCCACTGAATACGCCGGATCAAGCTACCTACTATGGCGGTGACGCCAAGGGCTATACCGATTACCCAACCCTTCAAGGATAACAATATGAAAAAACCTGCCATCACCAGTGTTGCCATTGACAACACCATTGCCGAGCGCTGGAGCGGCCGCGCCTATGATGCCGCCAAACCGGTGGCACATGAGCAGACCATTGCCATGCTGGAGGCAGCGCGTTGGGCGCCTTCCTGCTATGGCGACCAGCCATGGCGCTTCATCGTCTGGGACAAGAACAAGGATGTCGCCGCCTGGCACCAGGCATTCGATACGCTGGTGGAATTCAACCAGGGCTGGGTCAAGAATGCGCCCTTGTTGTTCATGATTGCTGCTGATACCCAATTCCAGCACAACGGCAAGCTCAACCGATGGGCGGCCTATGATACCGGCGCGGCGGCGGAAAATATCTGCCTGCAGGCGACGGCGATGGGGCTGATGGCGCACCAGATGGCCGGGTTCGATGCAGACAAACTGCGTGCTGCTTTTTCCATTCCTGAACAGATCGAGATCATTGCCATGATTGCGGTCGGCCATGCCGCCGACCCCGCCAGCCTGGAAGGTGAAATCAAGGAGCGTGAATTGGCGGAACGCAGCCGCCGGACCTTGGGTGAGCTTTTCTTTGACAGCGCATGGGGCAAGCCCATTGCTTGAAATGGCAGTCTGATATAATGAAAACCTTTAATCAATTAACCGGATTTAATCATGCCCGTTCTGCAGCTTACTAAAGCCAACTTCAAGCAAACCGTGGAAAGCAATGATTTTGTCATCGTTGATTTCTGGGCGCCATGGTGCCAGCCTTGTGTTGCCTTCACACCTGTGTTTGAAGCTGCGGCAGAAAAAAATCCCGATATCGTATTTGGCATGGTGAATACGGAAGACGACCCGGAAATCGGTGAGTATTTCGAAGTCAGCAAGATTCCAGGCATCCTGGTGATCCGTGAGCAGGCCGGTATTCACGCCCAGGTGGGTGAAATCGGCGCAGACGCGTTCGACAAGATCATCGAATGGGCAAGAGCCTACGACATGACCCAGGTGCGTGAACACTATGCCCGGGAGGCTGCTGAAGCCAAGTCCAAATAATATCCCGTCTGTTTATCAGGAAAAACAGCCTTTCAGGTTCGAATGCTGCTCACTGTATAGTGAGCAGCATTTTTATTTCAGCAAGTTGCGGCTTGCATTCCCACTAATTTTCTCTCAATTATTCAATATCTCTGATGTGAGTTGACGATCAGGCGTTATGTTCTTAAACATATTAAGTATGGTATTTCTTTCCAGGATTTCATAAGATTTATTAGTCCAAATGGGCTAATAATCAACAAGTTATTTTTATGGAAAATAATAATGAAGAGAGTATGATGATCATGCCTAACATGGGTGAGCCAATATCAGATTTAATATTGTGCGGACAGGTAAAGTTATTGGAAAGTATCCAAGCAATTGAAGATCACAACATACATTGGAGGTAATCATGAAAAAAAGGATCGTATTCTTGGCTGCTGCTGTACTGGCAGTAAATGCCACTGCAGCCAGCGCAGCAGACCTTGCTATTTTTGGCAATAACAATATTGGTACTCTCTATAGCGGCGCGGGCCATAACGTCACTTATGTGAGTGATGCGCAACTGGCGACAGCAGGTTTCCTGGATAGTTTTGATGCTTTTATTTATACACGTGATGGATATTCATTTGGTAGCGGCTTATCAGTAGATGCAGCCGCCAATGTAAAAAGCTATGTGACTGGTAATGTCGTCCTTTTTAACGGTGATTTCCAGGATGATATTGGTGTTGCCAACACCAACCTGTTATTCAGTAATGCGCTGGCATTTGTTCTTGGAGGTGCTGGTAAGGGTTACCTTGGTGAGTATCGTGGTGCTTTTGCAGCATATGCTTCCAATGATGATGGTAACTGATTAATGGACACTCTGGCGTATCTGGGTATGCTGAAGGTGGTTCAAATCTGGACATTAACCGTACTAGCTATGGTGATGTACATTCCATTACGGCAGGCGTGACATTTCCTTATGACCCTGCTGCTGTAGAGTATGGGGCACAGTTGTCAGGTGAAAATCCAGCAGTTGTCTTGGCACGTTTTGCTAATGGTAATGCCGCTATTATTGCCGGTGGGATAGATCAGATTAGCGCTCCCGTGCCAGAGGCTGATACATATGCCATGCTGTTGGTTGGCTTGGGACTTCTTGGTGTGGTTGCTCGCCGCCGCCGGGTAACGTAAGCAGTTTTTAATAAAATAGCGAACCAGCCTGTTTCCTCATGTCGGAGTAGGCTGGTTTTTATTTTTGTGATTTCTGAAATTCTGCAAATTCAGGAAATCTTGCATTAAGAGGGCAAGACCTCCCAGGCTGGTCTAGTGTGAAGAAGGTTAAAAGCCGCCCGTGTCCACTAATCTGAACAGGAAAAATAATCCGATCGCCATCATGATGTAGAGGGGAATATCACCACGCTTGCTCAATTCCCCTCGTTTGGGCGTTGTCAGCCAGCGGTTGGTGAGATAAAGCCCAAGAATAATGATGGGAATCGACAGCATGGTCCAGGTGCTGGAGAACAACCAGTTGGCAAGCTGGCTCAACCAGCCTTCATCGCTGAACAGATGAACGGTAATGCCAAGGATGCCGACCAGCATCAGGCTTATTCGCAAGAGAGCCAGTAAGGTAGCGAGCAGGGATTCTGGCCGGTTTTCTGATGTCGAGGTACGCCCGGGTTTGCTCATGATGGCTGGCTCCTTGAAGCTGGCTGGCGATTAACCTGGTGCAGCAGGCAGATATTTCGCTGGGTCAACAGATTTGCCCTGGCGACGGATTTCAAAATGCAGCTTGACCTTGTCGGTATCCGAATCCCCCATTTCAGCAATTTTCTGGCCGCGGGTGACCTGTTGGCCTTCTTTCACCAAGATATTGCTGTTGTGGGCATATACGGAAAGATAGGTATTGTCATGCTTGATGATGACGAGCTTGCCATAACCGCGCAGGTCGGAACCGCTGTAAATTACCTTGCCCGGCGCGGCGGCATGGATAGACTGGCCTAATGTGCCACCGATATCCAGCCCCTTGGTGCTGGCGGAATCGTTGAATCCGGCAATCACCTTGCCGCTGGTAGGCCAGGACCATTCAATGCCGCCTGATGCTGAAGGCGAGGTTGTCGTGGTTGCAGGAGTGGCGGTAGATGTTGTTGGTGTGGTTGCCGTATTTGCTGGGGCCGTAGCTACTTGCGTTTGTGGCGCAGGGGTAGGGGCATTCAAGGCTGCCTCGCTATATGGCTGGCGTAATGCCTTGGGTTCTATGATTAGCAAGGGTTGGCCGGAAGGTGCGGCGATATCTGTAGTCTGGCTAGGCACGGTGGCGGATGGAGTTGCGCCGCCATCCAGGTTGAGCGGGGTGATGATGACATCACCGTCGGCAATACTAGCAGGTTGGCCCGGAATCGGAGTGATTGTGGCTACAGGGTCGGCGGCGCGTGCGGGGAGCTTGAGCTGCTGACCGACATGGATGGTATAGGCCGGGGCAGCAATATTATTGAGCTGGGCGATTTCCTTGTAATCAAAACCATATTCCAGGCCGATACTGTACAAGGTATCGCCTTTTTTTACGGTATGCGTATCGCTACCAGCTTGTGTTGAAGTTGCTGTAGCGGGCTGGCTGGCAGTTGTAGTTGCCGGTTTCTTGGTAACGGGCGCGCGGTCTACAACCGGAGCATGTTCTGTTGTGCTGCAGCCGATCAGCAGCAGGCTGACCAGCGAAGAAATACGAAGGGATTTTGCTAAATACATTAATTGGTTCCACCCAGAAGCGGTACAAATTTGACTGCTTCCAGCTTGGTTTTTCGAAATTCCGAACCGGAGGCGGTCTTGATATGTTCTATCAGGTACAGGGTTTGCTCTTCCGTGCCGACGGGGATGACCATCCGGCCACCCACCGCAAGCTGGTCCAGCAGCTCTTGTGGCACATGGCGTGCAGCTGCTGTGACAATGATGCCGTCAAAAGGTGCCAGTTCCGGTATGCCCATCGCACCATCCGCATGCTTGAGCTTGATATTGGTCAGCTTGAGCTCGCGCAAATGGTTGCGCGCCTTCATGAGTAGGGGACGGATACGTTCCACCGAATAGACTTCTTTGGCGACCTTGGACAGCACGGCGGTCTGGTAGCCGCAGCCGGTGCCGATTTCCAGCACTTTTTCCAGCGGATGCCCGTTGCGCAAGATTTCGGTCATGCGCGCCACAATATAAGGCTGCGAGATGGTCTGGCCGAAACCGATGGGCAATGAGCCATCCTCATAGGCGCGGGAGGAGAGCGCTTCATCCACGAAGATATGGCGCGGAATCATGCCCAATGCGGACAATACTACCTCGTCCTTGATGCCCTTTTCGCTCAGCCGCGCCAGCATGCGCTCTCGCGTGCGCTGCGAAGTCATGCCAATACCACGTAATACTGTACTGCTCATGGTTTAGCGCATCAGCCAGTTTTTGACCTGTTCACGCTGGGTATATTGCGTCAGGTCCATTTGCAGGGGAGTGATGGAAATGCGGTTCTGACTCACGGCATGGAAATCCGTGCCTTCGCCGGCATCCTGCGCGCTGCCCGCCGGGCCTATCCAGTATACGGATTGCCCGCGTGGTGTGGTGGACTTGATGGCGGGTTCTGCCTTGTGACGTTTGCCGAGCCGGGTCACTTCCGTGCCTTGCAGTTCCTCGAATGGAATGTCGGGAACGTTGATATTCAGCAATACTGGTGGCGGGAAACGATCTTTCTGGTAGCGTCCCACCAGTTCCACCATAAAGCGGGCCGCCGTCTCGAAATGCTGAACACCGTGGCGCGACATAGATACCGCAAACGAGGGAATGCCGAGCAGAAAGCCCTCGGTCGCCGCGGCGACTGTGCCGGAATAAATGGTGTCATCGCCCATGTTGGCGCCATCGTTGATGCCGGAAATCACCATGTCCGGCAATTCCTCCAGCATTCCAGTCACCGCCAAGTGCACGCAATCGGTAGGGGTGCCATTGACATAGAAAAAGCCATTGCTGGCCTTGTGCACGGACAGCGGCCGATCCAGCGTCAGGGAGTTGCTGGCGCCGCTGCGGTCGCGTTCCGGCGCTACTACAATCACTTCTGCCACTGTGGACAGGTGCTGGGCCAGGATATTGATGCCGGGGGCAAAATAGCCGTCGTCGTTGGAAAGAAGAATTCGCATATTTGAATTATAACCGAGTCATGGCGCGCTTTTCACGCCTCATTATCAACAATGCAGCAAAGTATACAAGCGAATTCAACCATGCTGCCGCAGCTTCAGCGCAGTTTCCGCCAGGCGTTTGCCCAGCGCGATGCACAAGGCTTTTTCATCGGCACTAATCTGTTTGTCATTCAGGGATCCAGCGAAGTGGCTCGCGCCATAGGGCGTACCGCCTGTGCTGGTCGCGGCGAGCGCTGGCTCGGAATAAGGCAGGCCCAGCACTAGCATGCCATGGTGCAGCAGTGGAATCATCATGGACAGTAAAGTGCTCTCCTGACCACCATGCATGGATGAGGTGGAAGTGAATACTGCAGCAGGTTTGCCGATCAAGGCACCCTTGAGCCAGAGGCCGCTGGTGCCATCGAGGAAATACTTCATCGGTGCCGCCATGTTACCGAAGCGGGTGGGGCTGCCCAAGGCAAGTGCCGCGCATTCTTCCAGGTCGGCCAGTTCGACATAAGGGTCGCCACTGGCAGGAATATCCGGCTCGGTAGCTTCATGGTTGGCGGATACCTTGGGCACCGTGCGCAGCCGAGGTTGCGCGCCTTCCACGGAAGCAATCCCGCGAGCGATGAGTTTAGCCATGTCGCGAACTGAGCCGCCCTGGGAATAGTAGAGAACGAGAATGTCAGTCATTGGTATTTTCTGGATGCCCGGATGGTTGTCTGTATAAAAAGGGCAGGAGCCGGAGCATTGGAAAGATGGCATATAAACGGCTCTGTTAGTCCTATCGGACTAACTTCAGACATTATTTCAATAATCGCGTTTTGTTACAATCATTGATGTAGGTTCCGGGTGTGTCAGGGTTGTAGATTGGGCGAGGTTTCCGGGAACCCATCACTTAATTTGATAGGGGGTAAAAATGAAACTGCAGCTATTTATCGGCGCAATGGCGCTAATGATATCAGGCTCTGCCCTGGCGGGCTCTGTGCTTATCGTGAACGGTTCATCTTCAACAACCGAACCTGACACGACGGCAGCGATTACCAGTAACCTGAGTACCTTGCACACTGCGGTTGGCAACACTGTGACAGTGAGCAGTGATATTCCGACCGATCTGAGCGGCTATGCGCAGATATGGGATATCCGTTTCAGTGATCATTTCGGACTCACCGATGCCCAGCAGACTCAATACCTTGGCTTCCTGCAAGGTGGGGGCGGTATGTTCCTGATGGGTGAAAATAGTAGTTTCATGAGCCGTAATAACAGTATTTTCGACTTCATTGGGCTGGTGGGTGGAGGAAGTATCGGATGGCAGTATGTTGATAGTTATCAGCAGGTAAATGCCCCTTTTACCGGCCCCAACCCGGTGACCTGGGTGGATTATGCTGCTCCTGGCGGAATGGACAGTGCAGGTAGTGGTTTCTTTATTACGGAAGGGCAAGGCGGCGGTGGCTCGGCTGTAGCTTGGGGTGTGGGTGACCTGAGCAATGCTCTCAATGGTGCGCTGACCACGGTATTCGATGTTAATTTTATGGAAAACAACTATGGTATTGAGCAGCAGAATCTGCTCAAGAACCTGATCGGGTTTGTGGGGGATCAGGTAACGCCTGTTCCTGAACCTTCCGCATATGCCATGCTCGGCATTGGATTGATTGGCCTAGGCGTGTTGCGCCGTCGTAAGCAGGCTGCTTAACGCATATTTGCAATTGATAAACCCCCAAATTTGGGGGTTTTGTTTTTTTACAGAAAAGTCGGCAGTAGGCACAATGCTACCAATAGCCAGAGTTCAAGGGCGATAAGCAACTATATGGTTGCAGGTAGTACGGCTGGTGGCGGTTGCTATGATGCTGTCTGAGTATGTACTTTTACTTAAACTTGAACGTATACAACACATCCACGGCGCTTTCCGACCCCGCCTGTGACACCACCGACCAACTCTTGCTGATGGTGTAGGTGAGCTTGGCGACATTGAGCAGGCCCGTCAGGCTTTTTTCATAGCTGAGATAAAGATTTGAGGAAAGGCGCTTGCCGAAGTTGACGGTGGAGCTTTCCACATCGCTGCCGCCGATGCTGAAACTATCCAGGCCGGCGGCGCGCGCCATGCGGGTTTGCAGCGGGACGGAGTCGCCGCTTTTGGAAAGCAATGCGCCGGCGGCGAGCGAGAGCATGGCGAATTCGTTCTTGCCAGCCTGGTCCAAGCCTTGGCCCAAGACCAGCCAGGAGAGTTTTTCGCTATCGGGCACGTTGGGATTGGATATCAGTTTGACTGTAGGCATCTGGACATTGCCGGTGATTTCCACGCCAGCTTGCACGGTTTGGTTCTGGCGCATGGCGATGATGTTGAGGCCGGGGTTGTCCAGTGGTCCGCTGAAGTTGACGATGCCCTTGGTGATATTGAGCACCTGGCCATAGGCCATGTAAGTGCCGCCGACCATGATGGAGCCTTCTCCGCGCAGCTTGTCGGGTACGCTGCCAGATAAAGTGAGGATGCCGGTGAGGTAGCCATCCAGCCCGAAGCCGCGCAGCAGGAATTGCTTGCCCGGATCGACAATACCGGTGACTTCGTCGCCCAGGTTGATCTTCAGAGTGCCCAGCGTGATTTGCAGCGGGTTGCTTTCTTCTTCGCGCTCGCGACCGATTACTACCACGTCATCGCCCAGTTTCGGCGCGCCTTCGCCGGCAAGCTCGATCAGGCCGCGCACGATGCGCAGGTCGCCGTCCAGCGTAAGGTGGTTGTCCTGCATGACAGTTTTGGCTGTACCGTTCAGCACCAGCAGGCGGTCGGTCCGCTCGGCGGCGGTGAAGTTGTCCAGCGTCCAGTCGATGGCCATTTCCGGTTTGCCAGCTACCAGGCGGATATCGCCGCTGGCATTGATGCTGCCCTGGCCGCCGGTAAAGCGTAATGTGTCCAGGTTCAGCTTGTCTCCCAAGAACGAGGCATCGAGCTGGCCCTGGGTAAGGTTGACGCCTTCCGCTGGCAGGCTGATGGCCAGGTTGCGGCCGCGGATATATCCGTCGAGGTTGGGGTTGCCGATGCTGCCGTTGGCGTTGATGCTGATATTGAGCGTGCCATCGGCGTGGATATTGGGCGCGGGCAGCCAGGCGAGGCTAGTAATATCCGCAGCCAGGCTGGCTTGCAATGGCGCATTGTTTTGCAGGTCGAAACTGCCTGCTTCGCTGGTGACGACGGTGCTGGCCTGCGCGGTGATATTGCCGAGTTTGTTGCCCTGGATATGGCTATCCAGACGCACGCGGTTTGCTTCCATGCTCAGCAACAGCTTGACCTCTCCCAGGCCCAGCGGCTGATCCGGCTCTCCTTCACGCACGACCGCGAGGTCGCCCGATTCGCGTTGCAGCGAGATGCTGCCGTTAAGCGTTTCCTGGGCATGTATATTCCATTGGCCGGAAAATACCGGGTTGCCTTTGAGGTTTGCGGGCAATGAAAACAGCAGGGGCGGAATATCCTGCAAGGCAAGCTGCTGGATCTGGCCGGAGGTTTGCAGTCCGCCTGGCCTCTGCCGCAGGGCGTCCAGGCTGATGCGGCCCTGGTTGAATTGCAGCACGAGATTATCGATGGCTAATCCGTTCTCGTCGTAACGGATAGGCGCTGGCGCTTGTAGTCTGATCGGGGTACCAGAACGGTATTCCAGTTGCTGCAATGCTCCTAGCCAGGCGCCTGTGGTATCCATGCCGCCTGTGAGGGTGGATTGTAGTTTTAAGCCAGTTCCGCTCGCCTGCAATTGGAGAGTGTGTTGCGCGCGGTTGCCATGCAGGGCGATGTTGCCATCCATGAAGCTGCCCTGGTTGATGCGCAGGCCTTCGGCATCGAGTGTTGCCTGGAGATTGCCCAGGGCGTGCAGGTCGCCCTGACCGCTGACCTTGCGCGCAGTCACATTGCCGGGCAGGCGCAGGTTTTCCGCGAGTAGCTGGAATTGCGCGTTCAGATCGTCGAATTGACCGCTGATTGTGCCGTTTGCCTGGGCCTTGCCCGCAAAGGCCGAACCCAGCGCAGTCAACGCGGGGAGTGTGGCTTGCCAGGTAAGCTTGCTGTCGGGCGTGCCCAGATTGCCCTTGGCGCTGATATGGTTGCCGCCCAGCGATGCATCGAACTGGATGCTGTCCAGGATATTGCCGAGCAGGCGCAGGCTGGCCTTGGCTTGCAGCGGCTGGCCGCGCCATTGGCTGTCCAGGCTGTTGAAGGTCAGATGAAAGTCGGCGGCAGGTAATAGCTTGCCGTTGAGGTTGAGGTCGGCACTTAGGCGGGCATCGGTTGCCTGGCCTAATGCCTTCGGGTTCAGGTCGCGCAGGCGGATATCGAGCTTGAGCGGCAAGTCGCCTTCCAGGGCGATTTGTCCGCTGATATCCAGTTTCCCCGCTGCAGGCAGGGCGCTATCCACAGCCACCATGGCGGGCCGTTGGTCTTGCATTGCAAACAGATTATGCATTTCGAAATGCAAATTCCTCAGGTCGCCGGAAAGCACGGTATCTAAGTCATAAGGCGTGTCGCCTTGCGGCTGCTTGACGTGGATATTGCCGGTCAACGGGAACGGCTTGCGGTTTTGCAAGGCGATATTGGCCGTGATGCCGCCCCAGGGCGTTTCTGCGCGCGCCAGTTCCAGGCGTATGGTATTGCTGTCCGCAGCCAGGTTGAGAGTGACGTGGCGCAGCACTTGGCGGCTGTTGCCGGAAACGATCTCGATTTCGTCAATGGATGCCTGCGCTACTTCAATGGGAAACGGGATGCGGATGGTATCCGGCAGTTCGGGCAAACTGGTAGCTGGGTCACTGGATGCAGCCTCTGGCTGGCCTGGTTTCATGGTAATGACCAGGCGCTCGGCATGGAGCTTGTCCACACGCAGCCGGCCTTCGCGTGTCGGCAGCAGCCGGAGGCTGCTGTCAAACTGCAACAGGTCGATTTCCATGCTGCCTGCATCATAGTGCATGTCCTGCAAGCTGGAATTGAGCTGGATCAATGCATAGGCAGGTGCGATGCAGGGCAGGAACCACATCAGCAGGATGAGCAATAATTTCCTGATCATCAGAAGGTGACTCCCAGGTTGAAGTGCAGCCTGTATTCGCCGGTTTCCTGGCCACGGGCGATATCCACGCCTATCGGGCCTGCCGGGCTCTTGAAGCGCGCGCCCAGGCCATAGCCATACACGGGTTTGAGGTCGTGGGTATTGTTGGCCGCATTGCCGAAATCCACGAAAGCAGCGGCGCCCCATTGACTGGTCAGCCATTGGATGACTTCGATGCTGCCGGTGAGCAGATAGCGTCCGCCCACGATGGCGTTGCCATCAGGGACGCCCAGGCTCTGGTAGGCATAACCGCGCACGGACTGGTCGCCGCCTGCACGGAACAGGTAGGTGGCGGGCGCGTTATCGGCGCCGCTGACGATGCCGCCTTCGAGCCGGGCGATGAGTTGCGTGCTGCGGGTCAGCGGGTAGTAAGCCTGGGTCTTGGCGTAGCTTTGCAGAAATTTACCGTTGGCCATGACATCGAGCGGGGCGCTGGTGAATTGCGCATTGAGCAGGTAGCCGCGCGTGGGATTGAGTTCATTGTCGATGCGGCGCAAGGTGATGCCGTAGGAAAGGGTAGCTGCATAATTGTTCTGCGATTCCGCGCCATCGACGGATACGTGTTCCAGCAGATAGCCTGCGCCTATGGTCTGTTCGAAGCTGCGCGGCCCCCATGAGCGCTTTACCCCGGTACCCAGGGTGGAGGTGGTCTGGCCCTCGATATCCAGGCGATTGAGATCGGCATTGAAGCTGTCGCGGTAGCCGTTCTTGTCGGTTGGCAGGCGGATCAGCGAATTGAGGGATTGCGCTTTTTGTTCCAGTTTCAGGGTGTTGGTGAAGCGCCAGCCGCGGTCGAACAGGTTGAGATCCTGATAAGTGAATGTCGTGCGGGCGCCGGTATTGGTGCTGGCGCCGACGCCGATGCCGATTTGCCTTGATTGCATTTCCGTGACGTTGACGACAATAGGCGCGGACTCAGGGTCGGCATCCTCGGTGCGGGAAATGACCTCCACGTTGCTGAAATAACCGCTGGCCTGCAGCTCGGACTGGAAAAACAGCAACCGCGCCTGGCTATAGGTTTCTCCGACTTTGATCGGGTTCATGTTTTCGACCAGGCTGCGCGGATAACGTTGTAGGCCATGGATTTCGAGCGTGCCGAAACGAAAAGGGGAACCGCTATCGATTTCCACCAGCAGCTTGGCGTTGTTGCTGGATGCATCGATTTCTGCCTTGCTATTGGTGATCCTGGCATTTGGATAGCGTTGCAGTATCAGCCCGCTCAATAGGTTGCGCTTGGCGCTGGCCCAGTTGTCCTGGCTGAATCGCATACCCTGCTTGAGTGTCCAGTTCTCGATGAGCTTGGCGGGAGCGGGTGATTCCTCGCCAGCTTGTCGTGTGATGGGGCCGTTGAAGCGGATATCCACTTCCTGGATCGTTACTGGTTCCCCGGGCTGCACCGTGAATTTTGCCCGGTGCCTGATGGTCTCGCCTTCCGTATTGGTTTCCGTGCTTTGCTCAATGGAAGGCGAGAAATAGCCCTCTGTCGCCAGCAGGTCTTCAATATTGCGCGGGGCGACCTGCAACAGGCGGTGCCATTCAATGGACGTCATGCGCGGACTGTTGAGCCAGCGCATGATTTCCATATGTGTTTTCAGGAGATCGTCAACAGAGGAAGGTGCATCAATATCGACGCTGTAGCGGGTTTCTGCCGCATGGCAGAAGGAAACAGCCAGGAGGCACCAGGTCATGAGCGCAAGCGAACATACGCTCATGGCCCGGGTTAAGAGAGATGGAGTTTCCCTAGATCGATTTTGCAAGTGCGCTGGCTTTGCCTGTATAGGTGGCAGGCGTCAGCTCCAGCAAGGCTTGCTTGGCTTCTGCCGGAATCTTGAGCTCCTGAACGAAGGCATGCAGGGACTCCTTGTTGATGCCGCCCTTGCCGCGCGTGAGCGCCTTGAGCTGCTCGTAAGGATTGGGCACGCCATAACGGCGCATCACGGTCTGGATAGGTTCCGCCAGCACTTCCCAGTTGCTGTCCAGGTCTTCCGCCAGTCGCTGGCGGTTGACTTCCAGCTTGCCCAGGCCCTTGAGGCAGGAATCGTAGCCTAGCAGAGCATAGCCGAACCCCACCCCCATATTACGCAGCACGGTGGAGTCGGTCAGATCGCGCTGCCAGCGCGAAATGGGCAGCTTTTCCGCGAGGTGGCGCAACACGGCATTGGCCAGGCCCAGGTTGCCTTCGGAGTTCTCGAAATCGATTGGGTTGACCTTGTGTGGCATGGTGGAGGAGCCGACTTCGCCTTCCTTCACTTTCTGCTTGAAATAGCCCTGGGAGATATAGCCCCAGATGTCGCGGTCGATGTCGATCAGGATGGTGTTGATGCGCGCGATGGCATCGTACAACTCGGCCATATAGTCATGCGGCTCTATCTGAATGGTATAGGGATTGTAAGTCAGGCCCAGGCCTTGCACGAAGTTGCGTGCGAAGCTTTCCCAATCAAAATCAGGGTAGGCGGAGAGGTGGGCGTTGAAGTTGCCTACTGCGCCATTGATCTTGCCAAGGATGTCGTTATTGGCGATCTGTTCGCGCTGACGACGCAGGCGATACACCACATTGGCCAGCTCCTTACCCAAGGTGGTGGGAGAAGCGGTCTGGCCGTGAGTGCGGGACAGCATGGGCGTATCGGCAAGTTCGTGCGCCAGTTCGGTCAGGCGGGCGATGATCTTGTCGATGGTCGGCACCAATACCTCGTCGCGCGCGTGCTTGAGCATCAGGGCGTGTGAGAGGTTGTTGATATCCTCGGAAGTGCAGGCGAAGTGGATGAATTCACTGACGGCGCGGATTTCCTGATTATCGTCGAAACGCTCCTTGAGCCAGTATTCCAGCGCCTTGACGTCGTGATTGGTGCGGGATTCGATAGCCTTGACCTGGGCAGCCTGGGCTTCACCGAAATTGGCGATCACCTTATCCAGCTCTGCGATGGTTTCCTGGCTGAACGGCGCGATTTCCTTGAGTTCAGACTCTGCAGCCAGCGCCTTGAGCCATTCAACCTCAATCAGCGCGCGGAAGCGGATCAGCGCATATTCGCTGAAATAAGGGCGTAACGGGTCGAGCTTGGATTGATAGCGTCCATCAAGAGGGGAAAGCGCGTTAAGCGAGGTAAGCTCCATCAGTAAACCTTTTTGCATGTCGGTAAATGCGGACCGTCTTGGCTGGTGGCGTGCAGACAGCCTATCCGCGTTGGAAAAGCGTGATTTTACCTGACATCTGCGATTGGCAAAATCATGAATCTGCACTACAACTCGCATGAAAAGCCGACGATGTTCAAGTTTGGTGAAAACGAGATTTATTTGCATGTAAAAGCTGGCAAAAGACGGTAAGTTCGCTGCAGATGTTCCATGGATGGCGTTTTATAAGCATGCGGCAAACCTGTATAATTCATGCATTAATCAAGAATTGATGGAAAACCATGCTAACCGCTTACCGTAAACATGTAGAAGAACGCGCCGCAGCAGACCTGCCTCCCTTGCCGCTTGATGCCGAGCAGACAGCCGCATTGGTCGGGTTGTTGAAAAATCCGCCTGCCGGTGAGGAGCAGGAACTGCTGAACCTGCTGGAAAACCGCATTCCTGCCGGTGTGGACCAGGCAGCTTATGTTAAGGCAGCCTTCCTGGCCGATATTGCCAAGGGTGAGGCAATATCGCCGCTGGTTAGCCCGCAACATGCCGTGAAGCTGCTGGGCACCATGCTGGGCGGCTACAACGTGCAGGCACTGGTCGCCTTGCTGGACGGCCCGCTGGCCGTTGACGTCGTCAAGGCACTGTCGCACACCATCCTCATGTTCGACGCCTTCCATGACGTGGCAGAGAAAATGAAGGCAGGCAATACCCATGCGAAGACGCTGATCGAATCCTGGGCTGCCGGGGAATGGTTCACTAGCCGCCCCAAGCTGCCGGAAGAGATGCGCCTGGTGGTGTTCAAGGTGGACGGCGAAACCAATACCGACGACCTTTCGCCCGCGCAGGAAGCCTGGTCGCGCCCCGACATTCCCTTGCACGCCAAGGCCATGTTGATTAACAAGATGGCGGACGGCTTGCAGACCCTGGAAAAACTCAAGGCGCAAGGCCTGCCGCTGGCTTATGTCGGCGACGTGGTCGGCACCGGCTCTTCGCGCAAGTCCGCGATCAACTCCGTGCAATGGCACATGGGCAACGATATTCCCTATATTCCGAACAAGCGCACCGCCGGCGTGGTGCTGGGCGGCAAGATCGCGCCTATCTTCTTTAATACCGCCGAAGACTCCGGCGCCTTGCCTATCCAGTGCGACGTGAGCGCGATGAACACGGGCGACGTGATCGTGGTACGCCCTTATGACGGCAAGGTGCTGAATGCCGCAGGCGAGGAAATCGCCAGCTTCGATCTCGCGCCTTTGACCATGCCGGACGAAGTGCGCGCGGGCGGACGCATTCCCTTGATCGTCGGCCGTGGTCTCACCAACAATGCGCGCCAGCTGCTGGGCTTGCCGCCTTCAGACTTGTTCATCCAGCCGGTTGCGCCGGAAGACACCGGCAAGGGCTACACCCTGGCGCAGAAGATGGTAGGACGCGCCTGCGGCCTGCCTGAAGGCAAGGGCGTGCGCCCGGGCACCTATTGCGAACCCAAGATCACCACTGTCGGCTCACAAGATACGACCGGCGCGATGACGCGCGACGAACTCAAGGAACTGGCCTGCCTCGGCTTCTCGGCAGACCTGGTGATGCAGAGCTTCTGCCACACCGCCGCCTATCCCAAGCCAGTCGATATCAAGCTGCAGCACAGTCTGCCGGAATTCATTTCCAGCCGTGGCGGCGTCAGCCTGCGTCCCGGCGACGGCGTGATCCATTCCTGGCTCAACCGCCTGATCCTGCCCGATACCGTCGGCACTGGCGGCGATTCGCACACCCGCTTCCCGATCGGCATTTCCTTCCCGGCCGGTTCCGGCCTAGTGGCGTTCGCCGCCGCGATGGGCGCGATGCCGCTGGACATGCCGGAATCCGTGCTGGTGCGCTTCAAGGGTGAAATGCAGCCTGGCATCACCCTGCGCGACCTGGTGAACGCGATTCCCTATGCCGCGATCCAGAAGGGCGAACTGACGGTAGGCAAGCAGGGCAAGAAAAACGTCTTCAACGGCCGTATCCTCGAAATCGAGGGTTTGCCCGACCTCAAGGTGGAGCAGGCGTTCGAGTTTGCCGATGCTTCCGCCGAGCGTTCCGCCAACGGCTGCACCGTGCACCTGAACAAGGAGCCGGTGATCGAGTTTCTCAGGTCGAATATCGTGCTGATGCAAAATATGATAGATAACGGCTATGAAGATGCGCGCACCCTGCAGCGCCGTATCGAGGCGATGGAAGCCTGGCTCGCTGACCCGCAACTGCTGGAAGCCGACAAGGATGCGGAATACGCCTATGTGCTTGAGATCAACCTCAACGAGGTCAAGGAGCCGCTGGTGGCCTGCCCGAACGATCCAGACGACATCAAGCCACTGTCCGCCGTGGTGGGCGACAAGATCGACGAAGTCTTCATTGGCAGTTGCATGACCAATATCGGCCACTACCGTGCCGCTGCCAAGGTGCTGGAAGGTGCTGGCGGCATCCCGACGCGCCTGTGGATCGCGCCGCCTACGCGCATGGATGAAAGCCAGCTGCGCGACGAAGGTGTTTACTCAGTATTCGGCGTAGCCGGTGCGCGTACCGAAGTGCCGGGCTGCTCGCTATGCATGGGCAACCAGGCGCGCGTGGCTGACCGTGCCACCGTGTTCTCGACCTCGACCCGCAACTTCGACAACCGCATGGGTAAGGATGCGCGGGTTTATCTGGGATCTGCTGAATTGGCCGCCGTATGCGCCCGTCTGGGACGCATCCCGACCCAGCAGGAATACCTGGATACCGTAGGCGACAAACTGAGCAAGAACGCCGACAACATCTACAAATACCTCAATTTCGACCAGATGCCGGAATACACCCGGAAGATCATCCCGATCGCTGAAGTGGCGGGTTGATATAGTCAGGTTGTTGAAAATATGGAAAAAGCCGCGTAAAGCGGCTTTTTTGTTTTGAAGGGAACCAGTAGTTTATTGAGGTGGAATGCTTTAATTCGACTGATGATGGGCCATTGCTCTTACCATTTGATCGCATAGGAAATCTTGAATTTTTTTTCTTCGTGATGATCTATGGCGTGGAGTTCATGCCCGATCAACCCGTCAAGTTCGCCGTTCGCGCCGACTTTGAGTTTGAAGCCGATGTTGGCGCGGGTGCTGAGATGGTGAAAATCCCTGTCTTTTGCCTCGACGACAAATTCGCTGCCCAGCCGTAGGCTGGGCGTGATTCGACGCATGGCCAGTACGCCTGCATATTCCTTATGTTTATGGCCGCCGAAGATGTACTCATAGCCGATTTCGCTGCCCAGCTCCCATGGCCCGGTCTTGTAGCCCAGGATCAATGGCAACGCTATGCCGGTATGGCCATTACCCAGTCCCCGATCATGGTCGCCTGTGGGAAGTGATAGCATGGGCTCTATGGTCATGGCGATTTGTCCTTCACCGGCTGGGTGGAAATTCCATTTTGCTTTCAGCTCAATATCACCCGGCCCGGTTTCGGAGGGAGCATTGGTTTTATCAACTGTCCGCAGATGCCCCTTGATTGCCACATGCAGGCCTTGCTGGACGGGTAGAGTCAACTCCAGCTTGGGCAGGATCAGGGTATCCTTGTTTGCTGTGTCTTTGAATTCTGCCTCTATCTTGAGTTTTTTCTGGCTGGAGGCTTCGGGGGAGGCGACAGTAAAAGGCGCGGCAATAGCCGGGGCTGTTGCTGCAATGACGAGGATGTAAAGGCTGCTTCGAACCAATCGATGCATGAGTTATTTTTCCCTGAGGGTGGCCGGTTTTGCTGCGCGTGGCAGGCAATTGATTGTTATTGGTTGAGAAAGCTTAACGAGGGTAGATTCGTGCAAGCACCTTTTGAAGCCATGAATATTAAGATGATTGAAAGGTTTATGTCATCAAATTGACATTTTATTGTCATCTTTTCTTATCTAAAACAGAGCGAGAAGGAGGCTGAAAATGAAATACACGGGTTTCCTGCTGTTGTTGCTGGCATGCCTGGCTGCATCTGCGGCAGAGCCGAGCAAGTCGCCGGTAGCGCTTGAATATATCTCGCCGGAGAAGTTCACGGATATGTCCAGCACTGACCATGGGCCGCCAAACCAGGGGTATCTCGACCAGTTCCGCAAGCATGTGGTGAAAAAAGCCGCAACTTATCTTGCGCCGGGCGAGCAGTTGCGCATCGAGATCAAGGATATCGACATGGCAGGCGGTTTCGAACCGTGGAATACGCCAGGGCAATCCATCCGCATGGTGCGGCATATTTATCCCCCACGGATCGAGTTGAGTTACCAATGGTGCGATGCCGCTGGGAACGTGGTGCGGGAAGGCAGTGAGCGGCTGACCGATCTCCTCTACCAGATGCGCAGCGTGCCGGACAGCTCGGATGTCCTGCGTTATGAGAAAGCCCTGATGGACGACTGGCTGGCCAAGTTGTTTGCCGGACGCGATTCCGTGGAGCAGAAATGAAGTTGCCGGGTTTTCTCGGCCTTCTACGGTTGGCTTGAGCCATATCAGGAGGCGTCCAAGTTTTCCGAATGTTCGGTGGTTTGATTTGGGTTTTGTTGCTTCAGCTTGCGCCATAAGGTGGTACGGCTGATTCCCAAGGCCTGGGCCACTTGCGACAGGTTGCCGTGATGGCGCTCCACGGCGGCCTGGATTTCTTCCTGTTCCAGCCGTTTGCGCGAGGAGTGGGCGGGCGTTGTGCTTCTGCTGCTGGATAAAGAGCCGTGCAACTCCGCGGGTAAATGCTGGACATCAATGCTGGCGCCGTTGGACATGACCCAGGCATAGCTCAGCACGTTGCGCAATTCCCGCACATTCCCGGGCCAGTCGTATTGCAATAGTTGTTCCATGGCGGCGGACGTGAGTTCCGGCACCGGGCTACCGTTGGCCTGTTCGCGCAGCAGGTGTTTCGCCAGCAAAGGGATGTCGCGGCGCCGTTCGCGCAAGGGCGGCAGGAAGATCGGGATTACGCGCAGACGGTAAAGCAGGTCGTGCCTGAAACGCCCCGATTTCGCCTCCTCGCGCAAGGCGCGGTGGGTGGCGGTGATGATGCGCACGTCGGCGATCAGGCGCTGTTCGCCGCCCAGCGGAGTGAATTCCCCGGTTTCCAGCACGCGCAGCAGCTTGGCTTGCAGATCCAGCGGGATTTCCGCGATTTCATCAAGAAACAGGGTGCCGCCCCGCGCTTGCTCGAATACGCCGACATGCTGGCGTATCGCGCCGGTGAATGCGCCTTTCACATGGCCGAACAGCTCGCTTTCGAGGATATTGGGGTTGAGCGTCGCGCAGTTGATAGCGACGAACGACTGTCCCTGGCGCCGGCTTTCTTCATGAATGGCGCGCGCGACCAGTTCCTTGCCCGTGCCTGATTCGCCGCGCACGAGCACCGGCAGGTCTGTGCGCGCGACGCGGTTAATCATCAGGAAAACATCCTGCATGGCTTTATCGTGGCTAATCATGCCGTGATAAGGCTTGCCAGACACAGGCTGCGTAACGTCTTCCTGGGGGATGGTGGGGTAGGCGATCAGGACGGCGATACCGCCGTCGAACTGGCCTTCCGCGTCGAATAGCGGCATGGTGTATTTCTTGACGACGCGCCGTTGTCCGCCTGCGGTTTGCAGGGTAATGATCCGGCCATCCACCTTGTCATGCGGGGCAACTTCATATGCCGACTGGCAGCTGTTGCAGGGGTCGCTTGTCAATCCGGCTTCTTCCATAACGGCGGCAGCCGGCAGGCCCAGCAGCTTTTCCGCGCCCGGGCTCCAGTAGCGGACTTTGCAATGCTGGTCCACGGCAACGACGGCGGCATCCGGCATGAGTTGCGCGATTTGTTCGGCCAGGGAGGTTTGCATGGTATATGTTTCATTTAAGGTTACATTGGTATTATGAAACATTGCAGCAATGTTTCATAATAAAAATTGAAACACTCCAATTTGAGCGGAAAAACAGCGAGTGGTTGATTTTTATGGATTAATCCGCTGCTTGGCTTGCGGGCACCATTCTTGCTGAGTATCACCTATCAACCTGTTGTGAGGGATCGCCATGTTCAAGCAATTTTTCGAGCCGTTGAGCTCGACATATACCTACCTCGTCGGTTGCGACAAGACCAAGCAGGCCGTGCTGATCGACCCGGTGGCCTCGGAAGTGGATGCCTATATCGCCGAGTTACAGGCAAGTGGCTACACTCTGGTATACACCATGGAAACCCATGTGCATGCCGACCACGTCACCGGAGCCGACCTGCTGCGGCAGAAGCTGGGCAGCAAGAGCGTGGTGCACCGCGATGCGGGCGCCATGTGCGGGGACCTGCTGGTGACGGACGGTGTGCATATTATCGTCGGCACGCTGGATTTCGAGGTGCGCCATACGCCCGGCCATACCAATGGCTGCGTCAGCTATGTCTGCGGTGACAAGGTCTTTACCGGCGATGCCTTGCTGATCGACGGCTGCGGCCGGACGGACTTCCAGATGGGGGATGCGGGCCAACTGTACGACAGCATCCATCAGAAGGTTTTCACGTTGCCGGACGACACCAAGGTATACCCTGGGCATGACTATCATGGGAATTTTTACTCGACAGTGGGGCACGAGCGCCTGCACAATCAACGCCTGGGAGGCGGGCGCAGCCGCGAGGATTTCATTGCATTGATGGCGGAACTCAAGCTTGCCTATCCCAAGCAGATTGATGTTGCCCTGCCAGCCAATCAGGCATGCGGGCGTGTGTCGTGACCATGCGGTGATTGGCCGGTATGGGATTCAAAGGATAGGGATGATATGAAGATAGAGCAGATAGAAGCCGGCCTTGGCGTGAGCGGACAGATTTTCCCGCAGGACATACCGGAGCTGGCCGCTGCGGGATATAAGACGATACTGTGCCACCGTCCCGATGGCGAGGGCACGGACCAGCCGACATTCAACGAGCTGCAGGCGCTGGCAAGGCAGGCAGGCATCGAGATGGTCTATCTGCCTGTCGAGAGCGGCAAGGTTTCCGATGAAGATGTCCAGGCGTTCGCGCAGGCTTATGCTGCGGCTGCCAAGCCAGCCTTGGCCTATTGTCGTTCCGGCATGCGCGCCGTGACGCTGTGGGGCCTGAGTCAGGCGCCACAACTGGGCTTGACGACAGTGCTCTCAGCTGCTAAATCGGCGGGTTACGACCTGAGCGGCCTGACCTACAGGCTGGCAGGCGGCAGCATGGCGCCTGGCAACGTTAGCCATTACCAGGTGGTCATCGTGGGCGCGGGTTCGGCGGGGATTGCCACGGCATCCAGCCTGCTGGCGCGCGACTCCAAGCTGGATATCGTTGTGATCGACCCGGCAGAAATCCATTATTACCAACCGGGTTGGACCATGGTCGGCGCAGGGGTGTTCAAGCCGGAAGTCACGGTGCGCACCATGGCTTCCGTCATCCCGCCTGGCGTCAAATGGATCAAGGCGGCAGTGGCCGCATTCGAACCTAGCCAGAACCGCATCCTGCTGGAAGGCTGCCGACCGATTTCCTACGATGTGCTGGTGGTATGTCCCGGCCTCAAGCTGAACTGGCACGGTATTGAGGGCCTCGTGGACACTCTGGGCGAAAACGGGGTGACTTCGAACTACCGCTATGACCTGGCACCCTATACCTGGCAGCTGGTCAGTCAGCTGCAACGCGGCAGGGCCATATTCACCCAGCCGCCGATGCCGATCAAATGCGCTGGAGCGCCGCAAAAGGCCATGTACATGGCTGCCGACCATTGGCGGCGCGCGGGACATCTGCGCGATATCCGCATCGATTTCTGCAACACTGGCCCCGTGCTGTTCGGCGTCAAAGAATATGTGCCAGCCTTGATGGAATATGTTGAGCGCTACGGTATCCATCTCAATTTCGGGCACAAGCTGACCAAGGTGGATGGCGAAGCCAAGCGCGCCTGGTTCGATGTGGCTGCCGCTGACGGCACGCATAGTACGCTGGAAATGGAGTTCGATATGTTGCATGTCGTGCCGCCGCAACAGGCCCCTGACTTTATTCGCGCCAGTCCGCTGGTGGATGCAGCAGGCTGGGTGGAGGTCGATCAATATACCTTGCGCCACAAACAGCATGCCAATGTGTTTGCGCTGGGCGACGTAGTCAATGCACCCAATGCCAAGACCGCTGCTGCGGCGCGCAAACAGGCGCCTGTCGTGGCCGAAAACGTCGTTGCGGCACTGGCGGGGCAGGAAATGCAGGCGATTTATGACGGCTATGGCGCCTGTCCATTGACTGTGGAGCGAGGCAAGATCGTCCTGGCCGAGTTTGGTTATGGCGGCAAGCTGCTGCCAAGTTTCCCGAGCTGGTTCATCAATGGCCAGCGTCCGTCCCGCATGGCCTGGTGGCTGAAGGAAAGACTGCTGCCGCCCGTCTACTGGAAAATCATGTTGAAGGGCCGCGAATGGCTGGCATCTCCCGATCACTCAACTCAAAAGGACGATTGAGTCGAACCCTGAACTGCATCAAAAGGATGAAGACATGAAAGTGAATGTAGGCAAGTTGGATCGCGTATTGCGCATATTGATCGGGCTGGCCTTGATCGGCTGGGCAGCGTTTTTTCAGGGACCGGTTTGGGCCTGGATCGGGGTATTGCCATTGCTGACTGGATTGGCGAGCAAATGTCCTGCCTATGCCCTACTGGGAGTGCGTACTTGCAGGAGCAAGGCGCAATGATGGTGGACTGGCAACAAGCTACTCCGCTGAGTTCGCTGGCGGGAGGCGTATTGATTGGGTTGGCTGCTGCATTGCTGCTGAGTATGAACGGGCGTATTGCCGGGATCAGCGGCATACTCGGCGGCATATTGAAAACTTCTGTCAAGGACAGCGCCTGGCGGGTTTGTTTCCTGATCGGTCTGATTGTGTCTCCATTGCTGTATTCACTATGGGCGCCTTTGCCGGAAATGCAGGTGACGACCGAAATCGGCCTGCTGGTGTCAGCTGGCTTACTGGTGGGGTTGGGCACCCGTATGGGTTCCGGCTGCACCAGTGGCCATGGCGTTTGCGGCATTGCCAGGCTTTCACCACGCTCCATCGTGGCAACCATGCTTTTTATGGTTGTCGGGATGGCAACCGTTTATATTTTTCGTCACTGGATCTGAGGGGGCATCATGCCATTAATCACGGCGCTGCTTTCCGGCTTGCTGTTTGGCCTTGGGCTCATTATTTCCGGCATGACCAATCCGCAGAAAGTACTGGCATTTCTCGATATCACGGGGCAATGGGACCCGTCGCTGGCCTTTGTCATGATCGGCGCCATTCCCGTGATGGCCTTGGCCTACTGGTTCATGCGAGATCGTAGCAGCACCTGCTTGCAGCAGGAAGTGCAGATACCCGCCAACCGGAAGCTGGATGCCAAATTGGTCACGGGCGCCGTGCTGTTCGGCATAGGCTGGGGACTGGTTGGATATTGCCCAGGCCCTGCGCTGGCGAGCCTGTTGACCGGTTTGATCAGTCCGCTGATATTTTCGCTGGCAATGGTGGCGGGCATGCTGGTGTACCGAATACTGGCTCGCTGGATGGAGTAAGTCTATGTTGATGCTGGTGATTCTGGGGATATTGGTCGGCCTGCTCATGGGCCTGACCGGCGCTGGCGGCGGCATTCTCGCCGTGCCCTTGCTGGTATTCCTCACGGACATAAATGTCACCGCGGCAGCGCCGCTCGCGCTGACTGCCGTATTCGTGGCGGCTGCAATCGGCGCGATGGCCGGGTATTGGCAGGGCATGCTGCGCTACCGCGCTGCTGCCGTCATGGCCTTGCTGGGCATGTTATTGGCGCCGGTGGGGTTATGGGCGGCGCATCAGATGGACAACCGCCTGTTGATGGCAGTGTTTTCCGTATTGCTGATTGTGGTTGCTGTGGAAAGCTTGCGGCAGAAAAAGCAGCAGACAGGGGACAATGTGCGCTGCTTGCTGGACCCTGATACAGGACGGTTGCGCTGGACCAGCCGCTGCTCTATGTCACTGATAGGCGCAGGCTCGGTGGCGGGGTTTTTGTCCGGGTTGGTAGGTGTTGGCGGAGGGTTTGTAATCGTGCCTGCGCTGGGGCGATTGTCCAATCTGAGCCTGCAAGCCGTGATCCCGACCTCGCTGGGCGTGATTGCGCTGGTGTCTCTCGCCAGCCTGGGCAGCGCTCTGTGGTGGGGTAGCCTGGATATCGTGCAGGCGATACCCTTTATCGCCGGGGCGATGCTCGGAATGCTGACCGGACGGCGGCTGACTGCTTATCTCGCCGTTTCCACTATGAAGAGGATTTTTGCCGCAGTGGCGCTGGTAGTGGCTGTGATGATGATGGTAAGGGCGGTGGGATAGTTCTATTTTCAATGCAATCCGAGATTAAGCGTAACGACGCATCGGATTGCATTGAAAGAGGAATAAACCTCAACCAGACACAGGCAGCCTGGTTGAGATGAGTGGTTGCTTAATTAATGGGCGTTGCTATTGTCGGGATGCGCCATGATGCGGTCAATCCAGGCAATGGATACCGCGGAAGCGATAAACGCCATATGGATCACGGTCTGCCAGATCAAGGTCTTGTCGTCGAGGTTCTCGACATTGATGAAGGTTTTGAGCAGGTGGATCGAGGAAATGCCGATGATGGACATCGCCAGCTTCACCTTGAGCAGGTTCGCATTCACATGCGACAGCCAATCCGGTTCATCCGGATGTCCCTTGAGGTTAAGGCGGGAAACAAAGGTTTCGTAACCGCCGACAATCACCATGATCAGCAAATTCGAGATCATCACCACGTCGATCAAACCCAATACCATCAGCATGATGTCGGCTTCGTTCAGTTGTGGCAGGCGATGGATCAGATGAACCAACTCCACCATAAAGTAATACACGTACACCATTTGCGCCACGATCAGGCCCAGATAAAGGGGAAGTTGCAGCCAGCGGCTGCCAAAGAGGATGGCGCTGAGCGGATGCATCTTTGGTCTGGTGGTGGGAGATTGGGGAGAAGCCATTCAAGGTTTCCTTTTTAGCAAAATAAATGATTGGATAAGGCTAGATATCGGCAGGTCAGGGAATATGGTGTTCCAGCGTATACTGCGCGCCTGCGTCCAGCGCGAGCTTGTCTTTCAGGTAAGGCAGCGTTTGTTTGAGCGTTTCTGGCAAAGTCCAGGGCGGATTGATCACGAACATGCCGCTGCCGTGCATGCCGAAACCATCCTCGGCAGGCGCATGGATGCTGAGTGTGGCATGCAGCCAGCTTACAGCGCCCAGTTTGTGCAGCCTGTCCGTTAATAAATCCACTTCGGCGCGTTGCAGCAATGGATACCACAGTAAATAAGTGCCGGTGGCAAAGCGTTGCAGGCTGTCCTTCAACGCCTCAATCACGCGTTGGTAATCGTGCTTTTCCTCATAGGGCGGGTCGATCAGCACCACGGCGCGGCGCGGTGGCGGGGGTAGCATGGCTTTCAAGCCCGCGAACCCATCCTCCTGCTCGATCAGCACCTGGCGGCCAGCCGGCTTGAAATGCTGCCTGAGCAGCTTGGCGTCGCTGGGGTGCAGCTCAAATAAGCGCATGCGGTCGCTGGCCCGCAGCAACGCCTGCGCCACGCTGGGGGAGCCGGGATAATGCTTGAGCGCCTGCGCGGAATTGCATTGCCTGATTAAATCAACAAATTCCTGCAACGGGGCGGGCAAATCATTAGCCTGCCATAACCGCACGATACCCTGCTCGAATTCCGCATTCTGCACGGCATAGCCACGGTCCAGCGCATACATCCCCGCTCCGGCATGCGTGTCGATATACCAGTAAGGCTTGTCTTTCTGGTTGGTGTAAGACAAAACCTGCTGCAATACGAAATGCTTGAGGACATCGGCATGATTGCCGGCATGGAATGCGTGACGGTAACTGAGCATGGGACACGGGATAAAAAGGTTGGCGGCATTATAAAACAGAGCGTTGCAGTTCCGGTGTGAAATTTACTGTGGTGATGGAGAGAGATTGTTGCCTTGATTTTCCCTGTTTGCGTCTTGCTCGCTGATATTGAAACCATTGGAAAGTGCATTGACTTAGCTCTAGCTCATCAAATACGATGCGACTGTCTAAATATAGCTACGCGTCAAAGGAGTTAAGCATGGCACTTACATCCAATCAGGTTTCTGATTTGCAGACCTCCATATTAGGCTATACCTTTCCGTCAGTTTACTTTGACTTTACAACAAATACAGCAATAAATGCAGACACTATCGGTGTAGTAGAAACACATATTCGGAGTTTACTTACCTCAAGTAACACTCAAGACATTGAGCATGGTCTTGCTAATATCATCTATTGGGGCAATGCCAATGCTGGCTATCAAACATACCGGGTTAATAAATTTAGAAATAAGATAACAACCAACCAGCTTCAACAATTTCAGGCTTTGGTTTCAGGCGGAGCAATTCCAACCCTAAAAAGCATTAGCCTCCTTAAAATGCCGCAATTTTCTGGCATATCTTTTATCTCAAAAATCATCGCATTTTTAGACCCGCAGAATCACTGTGTTCTTGATTTATTACTTTCTCGCCTGAATAACACAAATCATGGCAAGGCATTAAACTCCCTAAAAACAACCACTCAAATTGGGGTCACAAAAAGCAATAGCCTAGCCTATTACGCATGGTGCAAAGAGTGTATTACCATCAGCCAAACTTACTACAATGGCACATACAGAGCCGTAGATATAGAAAGAGGTTTTTTCAATCTCGTTCAGCAAGGTGAGTTGCCATATGCTCAGCAAATTTATATTGCTGCATAACTATTCAATCCAGCCAGCGTAGCATACAGCCAGCGTAGCATATCAAAGGGTCAGACTCGATTGATCTGAGCTGTAATGTGTTCCAGAGCCGCTGCCCTACTTGGCCTGACACAAGCCCTAGTTAGCCAGCGTAGGGCATACTCACCTTTTATTGAAGTGTTCATGGAGTGCGGATGGGCGGTGCGGCGCACTTATACTAGCCTGGTTTCTTCACTACAAAGATGAGAAGTTTGAGGTACTATTGAGCAACGATCTAAGGAGCGCACTCATGGCAAGCATGGCACTTGAACAGTTGCGAAGCGAGGCACTTGGCCTTGCTGAAAAGGAGCGCGCTGAACTGGCGCATGACATCTTGGCAAGTTTGGATGGGCCGCCTGATATTGGCGTGGAGCAAGCGTGGGCAATGGAAATAGAGCAGCGTATTGCAGAAATTGATTCTGGTACAGTAAGTCTGTTTGATGCAGATGATGTGGTTGAGCGCATTTTGCATCGCATCAGACAGCTATAGTGAGAATTGTTAGATTCCACCCAGCGGCGGCTGAAGAGGCCGAAGCTGCTGCTGATTGGTATAACTCAGAAAAACTTGGACTTGGAGAAGATTTTGCCAAGGAGCTTATAGGGGTGATTGCTCTTTTGCGCCAGTTCCCAATTCCTTCAGTGCCGCATCCATATACATCAAGAAGAACAAAAATTCAGCGTCTGTTGATGAGGCGTTTTCCTTATGATGTGGTTTTTATCGTGCGAGATGAAGTCGCACTAATTATTGCCGTAGCTCACCAATCACGACGGCCAGGTTATTGGAAATCTCGCCTGCGCACCTGATCTGGTTTAGCCAGCCGCTTATATCTGTCTTTCAGCGGCATGCCGAACTCTAAATTTTCACCATCTAATCCATTCATCATTTCATTGCTGCGATCTTGCCTTCGTTTTATTCACCCATGCTTGATTCGGATGGTCTAAAAACATAGATACAGGCGATTGTGCCGAAAGCTAGCTTATCTGTTGCGGTCATCATCTCAGGATGGCACGACCTGCTCATGCCTGCTAGCATTACACCTTTATGAGCGCCCATCACCACCATCACCATACGCACGGCGGCAACCAGCCGTCGTTGCTGCTTCCATTACTGCTGATTGCAGGCTTTGCCGCGGTTGAAGCGATTGGCGGCTGGTGGACTGGTTCACTGGCGCTGCTTAGCGACGCAGGCCATATGGTGTCGGATGCCCTGGCGCTTGCTCTGGCGTGGATAGGTAGCTGGATTGCCCGCAAACCTGCAACGCTCAAGCATAATTTCGGCCTGGGGCGTGCCGAGGTTATCGTGGCGCTGGTGAACGCCTTGCTGATGTTGGCGGTGATTGCCTATATCGTCTATGAGGCAGTGCAAAGGCTGATGCAGCCGCAGCCCGTGCAGGGCGGCGAGGTGATGTTGATTGCCTTTGTCGGCCTGGTGGTCAATATCATTGTGGCGCGGATGCTGCATAAAGGGCATAGCAGCTTGAACAGCCGCGCTGCCTTGCTGCATGTCATGGGCGACCTGCTGGGGTCGGTGGCCGCGATCGTGGCCGGAGCAGTGATTTATTTCACCGGCTGGATGCCGGTGGATCCGCTGCTTTCCCTGTTTATTTCCGTGCTGATCTTGATGTCCACCCTGCGCCTGCTGGCAGAGGTTTTGCATGTGCTGATGGAGGCCGTGCCGCACCATATTGATATCCAGAACGTGGAGCAGGCCATGGGCCGGATTGAGAAGGTGCATGGCGTGCATCATCTACACATATGGTCGCTTTCTTCGGAGAAAACTGCGTTGTCTGCGCATATCGTGCTGGCTGATATGCAGGATTGGCAGGAGGTGCTGGGCAATCTTGGGCACATGCTGGATGAGCAGTTCAATATTGAGCATGTGACATTGCAGCCGGAAATTCATATCGACAGTGCCGCAGGCCATGGCGATTGCTGGCTGACGAAGCATGCCCACCACCCGGATGAACATGATCATGATCATTGCCACGGACATGGCCATGCGCATTGATTGCAGGGATTGGGCCTTGTTAACACACCAGGAGGATATGAAATGCCTTACGTCGATATCAAAATAGCCGGAGCGTTGAGCCGCGAGCAAAAGGCCAAGATTGCCGAGGAAATCACGGATACCTTGCAGCGGATTGCCCACAAGCCCAAATCCTATACCTACATCACTTTCCAGGAAGTGGAAGGCGAGAATTGGGCAATCGCTGGTGAGTTGCTGGACAGCGATTGATTGACTGATGGCTGCTGAGGGCATGATGCTCCGGCAGCCAGGAATCCCCATGTTTGACCCCAAACCAATACTGAAAAACCTGCCCAACCTGCCTGGCGTGTACCGCATGATCAATACCCAGGACGAGGTGATCTATGTGGGCAAGGCACGCGACCTTAAAAAGCGGGTGTCTTCCTATTTCCAGAAGAACCTGCCTTCGGCGCGCACGCGCCTGATGGTGTCCAACATCGCGCGCATCGAGACCACGGTGACGCGTTCCGAAGCGGAAGCGCTGCTGCTGGAGAACAACCTCATCAAGGGCTTCATGCCGCGCTACAACGTCTTGTTTCGCGACGACAAGTCCTATCCCTATATCGCCTTGACTGGCGACGCTTTTCCCCGACTGGCTTTCCATCGCGGCGCGCAGCGCAAGGGCAACAGCTATTTCGGCCCTTTTCCCAATGCCGTGGCGGTGCGCGAGAGCATCCAGCTATTGCAGAAAGTCTTCCGCCTGCGTACCTGCGAGAACACCGTGTTCGCCAACCGCTCACGACCTTGCCTGTTGCACCAGATCGAGCGCTGCACAGCGCCTTGCGTCGGCTTTATCACGGAAGAGGATTATCGTCGTGACGTGATGCATGCGAGCTTGTTTCTGCAAGGTAAGGAGCAGCAGGTGATGGATGAGCTTGGCGAGAAGATGAACGAGGCCGCCGAGCAGATGGAATATGAGCTGGCCGCCGTGTACCGCGACCGCATCCAGAGCCTGCGCCAGGTGCAGGCCAGGCAGTTCGTCAGCGATTTCAACGTTAGCGATGCCGACGTGATTGCCTGCGCCGAGCTGCAGGGGCAATGGTGCGTGAATCTGGTCATGATCCGCGGCGGACATCATCTTGGCGATAAAAGCTTTTTTCCGCGAAATGCGGACGGCGCCGACTTGGAAACCACCATGCAGGCATTTCTGGAGCAGCATTACATGGCGGGCGCGATTCCTCCTTTGCTGATCGTGGGCGTGCCGCTGGAAACTGAAGCGCTGGAGGAGGTATTCTCCGAACAAGCGGGGCGCAAGATCAAGATCAATACCAACCCCATCGGCGACAAGCGTGTCTGGCTCAAGATGGCGCAAACCAATGCGGAGCTGGCATTAAGCCAGCGCATTGCTCAGCAAACCAACCAGCAAGCCAGGCTGCAAGCCCTGCGTGAGGCGCTGGACCTGCCGGAAGGCACCGAGCGGATCGAATGCTTTGACATTAGCCATACCATGGGCGAGGCGACCGTGGCTTCCTGCGTGGTATTCGACAAAGGCAACATGCAGAATTCCGAATATCGCCGCTACAATATCACCGGCATTACGCCCGGCGACGACTATGCCGCCATGCGCGACGCCTTGACCCGGCGTTACCGCAAGGTCGCGGCAGGCGAGGGCAAGCGTCCCGACCTGGTGTTCATTGATGGCGGCAAGGGACAATTAGGTGTGGCAGTCGAGGTGATGAACGAAGTCGGGCTGGCGGATATCCAGCTCGTCGGCATTGCCAAAGGCGAGGAGCGCAAGCCGGGATTGGAACAAATGTTCTTCCCCGAGCGTGAAGAGTCGATAGGCTTGAAAAAGGATCATCCGGGGCTGCACCTTTTGCAGCAGATACGTGACGAGGCGCACCGTTTCGCCATTACCGGCCACCGCGCCAAGCGCGGCAAGGCTCGAATGCATTCAAGCCTGGAAGACATCAGCGGCATAGGTGCCAAGCGCCGCAAGAGCCTGTTGACGCGGTTTGGCGGCCTGGATGGTGTCAAGAACGCCAGCGTGGATGAAATTGCGCAGGTGGACGGCATCAGCCAGGCGCTGGCACAGAAAATTTACGAGGAGTTGCACTGATGTTCTGGAATGTTCCCAATAGCCTGACCGTGATGCGTATCTTATGTATCCCGATTTTTATCGGTATTTTCTATTTTCCGGAAAGCACGCTGCCCCTGCATGACAAGAACGTGCTGGCAACCTTTATCTTTGCCTTTGCCGCCATTACCGACTGGTTCGACGGCTACCTGGCGCGTGCGCTGAACCAGACTTCCGCCTTCGGCGCCTTCCTGGACCCGGTGGCGGACAAGCTCATGGTGGCTGCGGCATTGATCCTGCTGATTGAGCTGGACCGTGTAGGCGCAGTGGTGGCGCTGATCATTATCGGTCGCGAAATTGCCATCAGCGCCTTGCGGGAGTGGATGGCCGGATTGGGGGAACGCGGTAGCGTTGCGGTGGCTTATATCGGCAAGGTCAAGACTGCTGTGCAGATGGCGGCGATTTTATTTCTGCTGTATGACGACCCTATAGGCCCGGTCAATATCCGTCTCTTCGGCGATGTATTGATTTATATCGCGGCATTTTTGACATTAGTGTCAATGGTTTATTATTTGAAGGCCGCATGGCCGCGCATGAAAGCCGGATGAGTGCCAGAAATATGCTTGACACAAACCTGAAAATCCTTAGAATAGCGCCTTCTTTCGATGCGGGAATAGCTCAGTTGGTAGAGCGCAACCTTGCCAAGGTTGAGGTCGCGAGTTCGAGACTCGTTTCCCGCTCCAGATAGTGATCTACAGACTTCTACTGACGTCTGTAAGTCGTTGAAAAGAGGGGCTTTGGCCCCTTTTTTCATTCCAGCGAGCGCCACGGAAATCCACCCACAGCTACCGTTTTTGAGTGACCAATTGAGGCACAAGAATACGGGTGGGACGGCTACCGGATAGTTGCTGGGGCTGAGCGGGAACCATGACGAGCATAGGGCCTAAGTCATAACTTAGGAGCCTCGAAATGGCACTCTCTGATCTGACAGTCCGGCAGGCAAGAACCACCGGCAAGCGCTACACCCTCTCCGATAACGACTGCCTGGGCCTGATGGTCTCTGCCGCAGGCGGCAAGTCGTGGATCTTCCGATACTACTGGCTGGGCAAGCAGAAGCGCTTGTCCCTCGGCGGCTATCCCGCCCTCAGCCTGCGCGAGGCCCGCGCCGAGCGGGACAAGGCCCAAGCCCTGCTCGCCAGGGGGATCGATCCCCAGATCGAACGCGATCAACGGCGGCACGCGGCCAAGCTCGCTGGCGAATACACCTTCAAGAACGTCTTCGATGCCTGGGTCGAGCATCGCCGCAAGG
>NZ_DAIUFW010000002.1:373402-411976 GCF_036844465.1 Methylobacillus sp. | reverse complement strand
GAGCAACGGACTGTTAATCCGTGTGTCCCTGGTTCGAGCCCAGGTCGGGGAGCCAGATAGGAAGCTCGCTATGAACCACCGTGTTTGTAGCGAGCTTTTTGCTTCCAGCGATGGCAATCAACTTCTCCGGCCAGTAGTTCAACTCGATCCCCTTATCCTGCAGCACGACTTCCTTGATGAAGGTCGATAAAAACATGCGCACTTTGGCAGAGGATTTGCTTTGGGTCATGCCTATGGACTGACCTCGATTGCAGCTATGGGCGATGATGTCGTGTTTGTAGACTCTCTGGCCCTTTTTCACATGACCCATCGTTACGCCCTTCGAGATGATCAGTGGGAACGCATCGAACACTTGCTGCCCGGTCGCAAGGGCCATGTCGAGGTGACTGCACGAGACAACCGCCTGTTCGTCAAAGCGGTACTGTATCGCTACCGTGCCGGCATCCCGTGGCGTTATCTGCCGGAACGCTTAGGCGACTTTCGTGTCGTTCATACCCGGCTCTCCCGCTGGAGTCGCACCGGTGGGTGGAAACGGGTGTTCCAGGCGCTGGCGCACCATGCCGACGAGGAGTAATCAAGTGCAGCCCAATCGAATTGGAAACCCTGGCAGAAGTCATCACGGGTTACCGCTTTTCTTACTTGATGACCGTCACTGGCAAAGGCACGCCGTATGTGGTTCAGGTAGCAGTGGTGATGCAAGGCAGCGACGGTGATCGACCATATCGGCAGCCGCACGCATGGAAACATACTTGCCCGGCCCATTGTCGGTTTGGTTTGGTCGCCGCTATCCGAAACAGACTATTCGTTGATTGTCGATTGCCAAGCCGCCATATCGGTACGGATCACGCCGATCCGCGCCGTGCTGCATCATCCAGCCTCTTCACCTAAACCTACTGAAACAACAAGCTGCGGCTCAGACTGCATAGAAATCAGCCTCGCCTCAAGTCCGGACAAGCTAAAACTTGCCCTTGCCGTCCTACTCAATCAGTCGCATGTCGATCAACTACGTCTGGAGTGTCTAACAAGATTCGAAGAGGGACTCTAGGTCAGGCTGCCGCAGGCAGCACTCAGTAGGAAAAAGCAGCGCAACAAAGACAGAAGAGTGCTGAGTGGCTCTCAGCCATACTTCTGCTGCAAACCCGGAATCTCGCTCGTAGGCACTGTGGCGATCACGGTGACAAATTCCCCAAATGCCTTGTCGAGGATTTCACCATTCATTCTGGCGATTTCCCGCGTGAAGTTGTCGAGTTGTTTGTAATCAAGATCAATGCGGATTTTCTGCATTTCGACAAAAGGACCGATCTGCGCGGCGTCCAGCGCCATTTTTGCCGTGCCACCATAAGCACGTGCCAGGCCGCCGGTGCCGAGATTGATGCCGCCGTAGTAGCGGATCACGCCGACGCAGACGTTGATGAGGTCGCGGCCTTCGAGGAACTGCAACACGGGCTTGCCCGCGGTGCCCGAGGGTTCGCCCGCATCGCTGAAGCGCTGAATGATGCCTTGCGGGGTCTTGATGCGAAAGGCATAGGCGAGGTGATGGGCGCTTTGATGCACAGCCGCCAGCCGCCGCAACACCACGGCGACGGCACGTTCATCGGCACAATAGTCTGCGCTAGCGACAAAACGGGATTTGTTGATGGTCTGCTCGGCCTGACCGGATTGAGTGATGATCTGCAAACTGTCTTACCTGAATCTGATGCGACACCGCATTATTTGCCGCGCTTGTTGCCGCCGAGAATGGAGCCCAACACGCCGCGGGCAATCTGCCGACCCAGCTCCGAACCAATGACGCGGGCTGCGCTTTTAGCAGCAGCCTCGAACATGGATTGTGATTGCCGTCCTGCGGGCTTGCTGGTTTTATTGTCTGGGCTCCCGCCACCGAACAAACTGCCCCAGTCGAACCCGCTGTCTTTTTCCACTTCTGCAGGTGCTGGCGCTTCAGCGGCTCTGCCCTTGAGGATTTCATAGGCAGATTCGCGGTCAACGCTGTTTTCATAATGTCCATAAATCAGGGATGCCTTGATGAGCCGTTCGCGATCTGCAGGCGACACTGGCCCGATATGGCTGCCAGGAGGGCAGATAAAGGCTCGCTCCACAGGCGTGGGCCTCCCCTGCTCATCGAGGAACGAGACTAATGCCTCGCCCACACCCAGTTCAGTAATCACTTCGCTGACTTTCAGGCCGGGATTGGCGCGGAAGGTTTCCGCCGCCGCCTTGACGGCTTTCTGGTCGCGTGGCGTGAAAGCTCGCAAGGCATGCTGCACGCGATTGCCAAGTTGGCCGAGCACGACATCGGGAATATCCAGTGGATTCTGGCTGACGAAATAGACGCCGACGCCCTTGGAGCGTATCAGACGGACGACCTGCTCGATCTTGTCCATGAGCGATTTGGGCGCATCGTTGAACAGCAAGTGCGCTTCGTCAAAAAAGAACGCTAGCTTGGGCTTGTCCAGGTCGCCTACTTCGGGCAGTTTTTCAAACAGCTCGGAAAGCAGCCAGAGCAAGAGCGTGGCATAGACACGCGGCGAATTGAAGAGCATGTCCGCCGCCAGGATATTCACTATGCCGTAGCCGTTCTGATCGGTCTGCATCATGTCGTCGAGATTGAGCGCAGGCTCGCCGAACAGTTGATCCGCACCCTCGTGCTCCAATTGCAGCAAGGCGCGCTGGATGGCGCCGACGCTGGCGCTGGAGATGTTGCCGTATTGCGCGCTGTATTCCGCCCCATGCTCGGAGGCATGCTGGATCATGGCACGCAAGTCCTTCATATCCAGCAACAGCCAGCCCTTGTCATCGGCAATCTTGAACACGGCGGTCAACACGCCGGATTGCACATCGTTGAGGTTGAGCATGCGCGACAGCAGTAACGGCCCCATTTCGGCAATGGTAGTGCGCACCGGGTGCCCCTGCTTGCCGAATACATCCCAGAACGTCACGGGGCATCCGGCAAACTTGAAATCGTCCATGCCCAATTGTGTAATCCGCGCATCCACCTTGGCATTGCCGCCGCCGGGCTGGCTGATACCGCCGAGATCGCCCTTGACGTCGGCCATGAACACCGGAACGCCGATGCGTGAGAAGCTTTCGGCGATGCTTTGCAGCGTCACTGTCTTGCCGGTTCCGGTCGCGCCTGCAATCAGGCCGTGGCGGTTTGCCATGCGGGGTAAGAGATAAAGGAAATCTGCGCTTTTTGCCAATCGGATCGGGTTCATTTTATGTTCCAGAATTTTTCAGTCAGTCAATTTGCCAATGTCAGGTGATTGAAAAATAGCAAGCCAGGTATCTTAACGTGTTCAATGTTGCTCGCCATGCGTTTTCAGCTCCGCTTCCACTGCCTTGCGATTGTAGTGCGGTGCCAGCAGCTCAATAAACGCATAGGCATAACCGCGCAGATAGCCATCCCGCCGCAAACCTATATAAGTGGTGCTGGGCAGGAACAAATGACTGACATCGCGCATCGCCAGCTGGCCGTCGCGGCTGGGGTCATACGCCATATTGGCCAGCAAGCCCACGCCCAGTCCAAGACCGACATAAGTCTTGATCACGTCCGCATCGATCGCGGTCAGCACGACATTCGGCGTTAGGCCCGCCTCGTCAAATGCCTTGTTCACCAATGAGCCGCCAGTAAAAGCAAAATCATAGGTGATCAATGGATATTGAGTAAGCTTTTCCAGCGTCAATACCCGCTCCTGCATCAAGGGATGGTCGTGCGGCGCGACAATGCAGCGATTCCACTGATAGCAAGGCAGGCATAATAATTCGTCAATACTGCTGATCGACTCAGTGGCAATGCCGATATCCGCCTCGCCACGCCTCACCTGCTCTGCCACCTGTGAAGGATTACCCTGGTGAATGGTCAGCTTGACATCGGGGAAACGCTGCATGAATTCCTTGACAGCCGCAGGCAACCGATAGCGTGCCTGGGTGTGGGTGGTGGCAATGGTCAGGGTGCCAGTATCCTCATGCGTGAACTCTTCTCCCACGCGCTTGATATTTTCGACTTCCTGCATGACACGGTCTGCCAGATCAAGGATAATCTGGCCTGGCTCGGTAATACCGGTCAGCCGTTTGCCATTACGCTTGAAAATCTGTAAATTCAGTTCGTCCTCAAGCAACTGGATCTGTTTGCTGACCCCAGGTTGCGAGGTATGCAAGGCTTCAGCTGCCAAAGAAACACTCAATCCCTGCCTGGCTACCTCCCTCACATATCGCAGTTGATGAATTTTCATATTGGCTCGCGCTGATTTCTTTATAATAAAAAAGAATATTCATAGAATATCATAATCTGAAAACTCTTATTCAAGCTGTTATAATGCAGCACATTTCAGAATGCTGTTATTGGGCCTAGTTCAACCTCAGCATATCAAACTAGGCAACAGCGATTATTCATTCATGGATTTAGGATACATTCTCTCCGGCTTTGCCGTTGGCTTTCTCGTCGGCATCACCGGGGTTGGTGGCGGTTCCCTGATGACACCGCTACTGGTTTTTCTGTTTGGTTTCAAGCCCGTAGTGGCAGTGGGAACAGATCTATTATTTGCCGCATTGACCAAATCAGGCGGCGTATGGGTACACCACGGCACCCATAAATCGGTGGATTGGAAGATTGTCGGCCTGCTTTCAGCAGGTAGCCTGCCAGTGTCGCTTGCAACCATCTACGTCATCAAGCATCTGATGTCCGTAGGCAAGGAGATTACCGGGCTGATTACCTATGCGCTTGGCATCGCGTTGATCCTGACAGCCTGCGCCCTGCTGATCCGCAGCTTGGTCATGCGTAAAAAACATGAGCGCGGAACCAATGGCAACGACGACAATACGGGCCGCTTCAAGGGTAGCTATCAGGTAGCTGCCGTAGTTCTGACCGGCGCCATACTGGGCGCACTGGTCACGCTCTCATCGGTAGGGGCGGGAGCGTTAGGCACTATCGCCATCCTGCTGCTCTATCCACGGCTGAGCACCTTGAAAGTGGTTGGCACCGACCTTGCCCACGCCATCCCGCTCACTGCGCTGGCAGGTATTGGGCACTGGACCCTGGGCCATGTGGATTTTGTATTGCTGGGCAGCCTGCTGATCGGCTCGTTCCCCGGTATCTGGATCGGCAGCCACCTGAGCGCCAAGATTCCAGAAAAGATATTACGCCCGATCCTGGCAACCTTGCTGCTGTTGATCGGTTTGAAATTTGTTTTAGCCTAAGATTTTATAGATAAATGTATAAATACGACGAAATTGACCAAGCCATCGTGGATGAACGCGTCAAGCAGTATCGCGACCAGACACGTCGTTTTCTCGCGGGCGAACTGACTGACGAGGAATTCCGTCCGTTGCGCTTGCAAAACGGCCTGTACATCCAGCGTCATGCACCCATGCTGCGTATTGCTGTACCTTACGGCATGCTTTCCTCCAGGCAATTGCGCAAGCTTGGCGACATCGCCAAACGTTATGACCGCGGCTATGGTCATTTCACCACCCGTACCAATATGCAACTGAACTGGCCCAAGCTGGAAGACGTGCCTGATATCCTGGCAGAGCTCGCCACCGTGCAAATGCATGCCATCCAGACTTCTGGCAACTGCATCCGCAATACCACTACCGACCAGTTTGCCGGCGTTGCGCCGGATGAAGTAGTTGACCCACGCGCGATTGCGGAAATCATTCGCCAGTGGAGCACCTTCCACCCCGAGTTCGCCCTGTTGCCGCGTAAGTTCAAGATCGCCGTTTCCGGCACTAAGCAGGATCGCGCCTTGATTCAGGCTCACGATATCGGCCTGGAATTCTACCGCGACCAGGAAGACAAGATCGCCATTCGCGTCTGGGTGGGCGGCGGCCTGGGCCGCACCCCTATCCTGGGCTCCGTCGTGCGCGACCATCTGGAATGGCAGCATGTGCTGACCTACTGCGAAGCCATCATCCGCGTCTACAACCTGCATGGCCGCCGCGATAATGCCTATAAGGCGCGTATCAAGATTCTGGTCAAGGCGCTGGGCGTCGAGGAATTCAGCCGTCAGGTAGAAGAGGAATGGCAACACATCAAGGACAGCCCGAACACCATTACCGAGCAGGAACTTGCGCGGGTCAGCCAGCATTTCACCAAGATGCCATATGAAACTCTGCCGGAGCACGATGCCAGCTTTGACAGTGCAATCGCGAGCAACCCGGCATTCGCTGCCTGGGTCAAGCGCAATACCCATGCGCACCAGCAACCCGGTTATCGCGCCGTGACCTTGTCACTCAAGACTCACGGTCAACCGCCTGGCGACATTACCTCCGAGCAAATGCATATCGTCGCAAACCTGGCTGATGAATATAGCTTCGGTGAAGTGCGCCCATCGCATGAGCAAAACGTGATCCTGGCCGACGTCAAGCTGTCCGACCTGTTCCCGCTCTGGGAAAAGGCACGCGCAGCAGGCCTCGCCACCGCCAATATCGGATTACTGACAGACATCATTTGCTGCCCTGGCGGCGATTTCTGCGCCTTGGCCAATGCCAAGAGCATCCCGATTGCTGAAGCCATCCAGATGCAATTTGACGATCTAGATTATCTCTACGACATTGGCGAACTTGAGCTGAACATCTCGGGTTGCATGAATGCCTGCGGTCACCATCACGTTGGCCATATCGGCATCCTCGGCGTAGATAAGGACGGCTCCGAGTGGTACCAAGTCACCCTGGGCGGCAAACAAGGTAATGATGCCAGCCTGGGCACCGTGCTTGGCCCTTCATTTGCTGCGGACGAAATGCCCGGCGTTATCCAGAAGCTGATCAATGTCTATGTGCGCGAGCGCACTCCGGAAGAACGCTTCATTGATACGGTACGACGCATTGGCGTTGCCCCATTCAAGACGCACGTTTATGGCGAGAAGAAAAAGGAAGTAGCCCATGCCTGATCATCAGTCCAACTTGATCATGAACAATGCCATCGTCGCAGACGAATGGACATTGGTCACCATGCCTGCCGGTGAAGAGGTCGTCAAGAAACAGGCCGGCAAGGTCGTACTGTTCAAGCTCACGGGCGAAGCCAGCTACACTGCCGACCAGATCGCCAATACCGTTATCCCGGCCACCGGCAAGGTGCTGGTGCCGCTGGCTGTATGGCGCGAACGCAAGCCCGAACTTGCAGCCCGTCAGGCTGCTGGCGAACTGGGCATCTGGCTTGACACCCATGAGTTGCTGGAAGACCTGGTCAGCGCGATCGAAGATATTAATAGCCTGCCCTTGATCGCCGTGCATGTGGAACGCTTTGCCGATGGCCGTATTTTCTCTATCGGCAATCTGCTGCGCACCCGCTATCATTACAAAAATGAGCTACGCGCCTTCGGCGATGTATTGCGCGACCAATTGTTCTTCCTCAAGCGCTGCGGCTTCACCAGCTACCTGATCCGCGCTGACCGCTCCGCGGAAGATGCGCTGGCGAGCTTGCAGGACTTCAGCCAGCCATACCAGGGCGCGGTGGATGAGCAATTACCCGTGTGGCGGCGTGTGGACCGGTCATCGGTTTAGTAATATTCGAGTGAAAGCGGCCTGGGATACAAGCCCGGGCCGCCTGCTTTTTGAGAGTGCAAGTTTAGTTTAGGAATCCTGACTGGAGATGTAAGCTGACGAACAGCAGCAGTTTTCAGCACAAAATTGATATGACAACCTTGAATCAACAAACTCTTTCCCATCTTGACTGGCTGGAGGCAGAAGCCATCCACATCATGCGTGAAGTAGCAGGCCAGTGCTCCAACCCAGTGTTATTGTTCTCCGGCGGCAAGGACTCCCTGTGCATGCTGCGTCTGGCGGAAAAAGCCTTCCGCCCCGGCCGCTTCCCCTTTCCACTCATGCATATCGACACTGGCCACAATTACCAGGAAGTCATCAACTTCCGCGACCAGCGCGCGGCAGAGTTGGGCGAACGCCTGATCGTGCGTTCGGTGGAAGACTCCATGAAGCGCGGCAGCGTAGTGCTGAAATCGCCGGACGAGCCGCGCAACAAACATCAGTCCGTCACCCTGCTCGAGGCGATTGAAGAATTCGGCTTCGACTGCTGCATTGGCGGCGCGCGCCGCGACGAGGAAAAAGCCCGTGCCAAGGAACGCATCATGAGTTTCCGCGACGAATTCGGTCAATGGGATCCGAAAAACCAGCGTCCGGAATTGTGGAACCTCTACAATGCCCGCACGCACAAGGGCGAAAACATCCGCGCCTTCCCGATCTCGAACTGGACAGAAATGGATGTTTGGCAGTATATCGAGCGCGAACAACTCGGTCTGCCCAGCATCTACTTCGCGCATAATCGCGACATCATCATGCGTAACGGCGCTATCGTCCCGGTCAATGTGCCATTAAGCAGCGGCGAGGTCATCAACCGGCCCAAGAATGGCGAAGATGTCATCAACATGCAAGTACGCTTCCGCACCGTGGGCGATATCACCTGCACCGCCCCTGTGCCCAGCGACGCAGACTCAGTGGGCAAGATCGTGCTGGAAACCGCCACGACTACCATCACCGAGCGCGGCGCCACCCGCCTGGATGACCAAACCTCGGATGCCTCCATGGAGCAACGCAAGAGGGAAGGCTATTTCTAAAGCCAAGCGACGCCCCGGCAACCCATCATGGATGACCGGGTGAAAACACCAGCACAAGTTTGAAAAGAGTACCAAGATGTCCAGACAAGAAAATCCAGTAGCCCACAACGACAGCCTGCTGCGCTTCATGACCTGCGGTAGCGTGGATGACGGCAAGAGCACATTGATTGGCCGCCTGCTTTATGACACCAAGACCATCCTGGCAGACACCCTGACCCAGATCGAGCGCACCTCGCAGAAGCGCGGCATGGAGTCCGTGGACCTGTCCCTGATCACCGACGGCCTGCAAGCCGAACGCGAGCAAGGCATCACCATCGACGTGGCCTATCGCTACTTCAGTACTGGTACGCGCAAATACATCATTGCCGATGCTCCCGGTCACGAGCAATACACACGCAACATGGTCACCGCTGCTTCTACCGCCAACCTCGCCATCATCCTGATCGATGCGCGCAAGGGTGTGCTGACCCAGACCCGCCGCCACTCCTATCTCGCGCAACTAGTCGGTATTCCACACATCGTGGTCGCGATCAACAAGATGGACTTGGTGGATTATTCCCAGGCGGAATTCGAGCGCATCAAGGCCAGCTATCTGGAATTTGCCGAGCAGATCGGCCTGCAGCGTAATGGCCGTGATATCCGCTTTGTGCCGATGTCCGCCTTGAATGGCGACATGCTGGTCGAGCGTGGCAACGCCATGCCCTGGTATGAAGGCCCGACCATCCTGGAACTGCTGGAATCCGCACCGCCCGCACACTCTGAGCGCAGCGAATCATTCCGCTTTCCCGTGCAGTTCGTCTGCCGTCCACATGCCTCTGAAGATCCTGAGCTGCATGATTTCCGCGGCTTCATGGGCCGTATCGAATCCGGCACCATTGCTATCGGCGATAACATTACCGTGCTGCCATCCGGCCAGACCTCCCATGTTAAGGCCATCCAATCGGGCAACACGCAATTGGAACGCGCGATTACCGAACAATCCGTGACCATCCTGCTGGAAGACGAAATTGATATTTCCCGCGGCGACATGATCGTCAAGAGCGACTCCGTGCCCGAGCCAGTCAAGCAATTGAATGCCATGGTGTGCTGGCTATCTGAAACCCCGCTTTCCACCGCGCGCACCTATATCATTCGTCATACCACACGCGAATCCAAGGCCAAGATCGGTAATATCGCCTACAAGATTGACGTGAACACCACGACGCAACTGCCCGTGGAAGGCAGCTTGCAGATGAACGATATCGCCAGCATCAGCTTCAAACTGGCACAGCCGCTCATGGCCGATCCTTATGAACTCAGCCGCGCGACTGGTGCCTTCATCATCATCGACGAAGCCACCAATAACACCGTGGGCGCCGGGATGGTACAAGCGTGATTTATCGCTGAAACAAAATAGACTTATCTATAAAATCAATAAATATAGTGTTTCATATCACTTATAATGCGTCGCTATCTTGGTAAATAGCAGCGACCCTTAGAGGAATAAAATGGCATACGTTGTAACTGAAAATTGTATCCAGTGTAAATATACCGATTGCGTGGATGTTTGCCCGGTAGATTGCTTTGTCGAAGGCCCGAACTTCCTGGCGATCAACCCGGACGAATGCATCGACTGCACCTTGTGCGTAGCTGAATGCCCTGCCGAAGCCATTTTCGCGGAAGACGACGTGCCAGAAGATCAGCAGGAATTCATCGCTCTCAACGCGCGCCTCGCTGAAATCTGGCCCACTATTTCCGCACGCAAAGCGCCATTGCCAGATGCAGACGCCAACAATGGCACACCTGGCAAACGTGATCTGTTGGTTGAGTAATCGATCAGCTGTAATCAATAAAAAAGGCCCTTTCGGGCCTTTTTCTTTTCCATGAGGTGAGAGACTACTCTACTGGATATACACCTCATACCTCATGGCATTCTATGCTTGCACCAGCTTGCTGATCGGCACTTCAGGGTTCACATCAGCTTCATAATCCACACCTTCCACACCGAAACCGAACAGGCGCAGGAAGTCTGATTTGTAACCCGAAAAATCGGTCAACTCATACAGGTTGTCATCCGTCACCTTGTCCCACAGGGCAGCCACTTCATTCTGGATTTCAGGCGCCAGTTCCTTGTAGTCAGCGCGCAGGCGGCCTTCTTCATCCACAATCGGCTTATCGTTGTAAAGACTGTCACGATACAGACCATCGACCTGTTCGATACAACCCTCATGCGTGCCTGCCTTTTTCATGGCCTTGAACAATAAAGAGAGATAAAGCGGCATCATCGGAATAGCAGAGCTGGCTTGCGTCACCAATGCCTTGAGCACGGCCACGCGCGCATCGCCGCCCTTGGCAGCCAGTTGCGCGCGGATCTGCAACACGCGCTGGTCGAGGTCTTTCTTCGCCGCGCCTATAGTGCCGTTCCAGTAGATATCGTGCGTAATCTGCTCGCCCAGGTAGGTGAAAGCCGTAGTCTTGGCACCGTCGGCCAGCACACCAGCTTCTTCCAACGCCTCGATCCACATCTGCCAATCCTCACCACCCATCACGGCCACGGTGTTGGCGATTTCCTCATCCGTTGCGGGTTCGATCACGTTCTCTTTCACCACTTCCTTGTCAGTATCCAGGCCTCGCTGGTGCAGAGTTTTGCCGATCGGTTTGAGGGTAGAGTTATACATATGACCGGTCTTGGGATGAGTGCGGCGTGGCGCAGCCAGGCTATAAACCACCAAATCTACTTGCCCGAGGTCACGCTTGATGGTGTCGATCGTCTGCTGCTTCACGGTATCTGAAAAGGCATCGCCATTGATGCTACTGGCATACAGCCCTTCCGCCTCGGCGAACTTGTGGAATGCCGCGGAGTTGTACCACCCGGCCGTGCCGGGCTTGCTGCCCTCGCCCGCGCGCTCCAGAAACACGCCCACGGTGGCCGCGCCACTGGCAAAAGCCGCGCTGATGCGTGCCGCCAGGCCGTAACCGGTGGAAGCACCGATTACCAGCACACGCTTTGGACCATTGAATGGCCCCTGTGCCTTCACATAATCAATCTGTTGCTGGACATTGGCTTCACAACCTGTGGGATGTGCTGTCACACAGATAAAGCCACGTACACGGGGTTTGATAACCATGAATACCTCTCGAAAACTGTTGGTGCGCCAGTCGGCAAAATTAAAGGAGTTGCCAGGCAGATCAAGCCGCAGAAACTCCGGAAGCTGGCGCTATTATACGGGAAGAGCCTGGTTGCATGGCCTGCGCTATGTCATGCGCATGAACAACTGGCTACGCCGGACAATCAGCCAGCCCAGCAATAGATATCCAAGCATGCCAAACGCCAGCCCTGTGGGATGATGCCAGAGCAGCGGTGCGATCAACCCTGCTGCGATGGTGGAAAACAGCATCTGCATAAATGCCTGCCCAGAAGCTGCCGTGCCGCGGATTTTCGGGTGGCAATCCAGGGCTGCAATAGAAAGTACCGGCATTGCTAGCGCCATGCCGATATTGAACAGGGCAATCGGTAGGATGCTCAAAGCAGCATGCACAAAAGGCAGCAGGCTGACCAATAGATTCAGCAAAGCCGTCAGTGCCATCCAACCATAAGCGCACCGCAATATCATTCCCGCGCTGTAACGCCCTGCCGCGCGACGCGCCAGCCATGAACCAAGCACCATCCCGCACACTGTCGGGATAAACATCCAGGCGAATTGCTGCGAATTTAGTCCCAGGTGCTGGATCAGGAATACCGGACTGGCAAGCACATAGAGAAAGAAGGCAGCGAAATTAGCGCCAATCGCCGCCACCAGCAGGCTGAATTCACGATGATTGAACAGCATCAGATAATTGCGGTAAACGTTCGCCACCGATAAAGGCGTGCGCCGCTCCTTGGGCATGGTTTCTGGCAGGTAGTGAACGGCAGCCCAAACTGTCAGTAACGCATATAGTGCCAGAAAGCCAAAAATCGCTTGCCAGTGCACTCCAAGCAGCCAACCGCCGATAATGGGTGCGACGGCAGGCGCGATACCAAACAATATCTGCACCGTGGCCATCACCTTCTGCGCTTCCACGCCCTGGTACAAATCACGCACCATGGCACGCGCTACCACATTGCCCGCTCCGGCGGACAGACCTTGCAACACCCGCATCACCCACAAGGTTTCGATATTTGGTGCGAGCATGCAGCCGATGGAGGCCAACACGAACACACTCAATCCCCAACGGATAGTCGTGATGCGCCCCACCGCATCGCTGATCGCGCCATGGAACAGCGTCATCAGCGCATACGGCAGCAGGTACAGGGTCAGGCTGTGCTGCACCTCCACCGTGGAAGCCCCAAGGTCGCGCTCCAGCACAGGGAAAGCGGGCAAGTATGTGTCAATGGCAAACGGTGCCAGCGCGGTCAGTCCGGCCAGTACGTAAACCAGCAGATGGGATCGATGCATAAGTAGTGAAACAGCGCCTGGTCAATCGCCAGGAACGCTCGCGGCAAAAGCCGGGAGCATAGCGGTTATCGATAGATATGGCTACGATTGAAAGGATAATCCAGGCGCCCCTGCACATCCGGTTTGCCTGCCACGACCTGGAACAACGCCAGCCAATTGTGATCGAATGCAAACGCCGACCCAGCCATGTAAATACGCCAGATACGGTATTTGCGCTCTCCTATCATGGCAAGCGCCTGCACACGGTGCCGCTCCAGGCGTTCCACCCATTGCCACAAGGTCTTGCCGTAATGCGGCCGCAGGTTTTCCGCGTCCAAGGGCTCCAGCCCAGCAAGCGACAACTCCGCCAGCACCTTGGAAACATGCGTCAACTCGCCACCTGGAAATACATAGTTATCAATGAACTCGGCGATGCCATTCCCCAGCCCGCTGCTCTTCACCGCCACCGAAGTAATGCCATGGTTCATCACCAGCCCGCCGGTATTCAGCAGGCTGTAGATCTTGTCGAAATACAGCCGGAGATTCTTGCGCCCGACATGCTCGAACATGCCCACACTGGCAATCTTGTCAAAAGTTTCGTTTGTGGGCAGATCACGGTAATCCATCAACCGGACTTCCAGCCGGTCCTGCCAGCCACGTTCCTCTATCAGGCGCTGCACATGCGCATACTGATTGTCGGAAAGCGTGATGCCGACCGCCTTCACCCCGTAATGCTCTACCGCATGCATCACGAGGCCGCCCCAGCCGCAACCGATATCCAGGAAACGCTCCCCCGGCTTCAGCATCAGCTTGCGGCAGATATGGTCCAGCTTTTTTTCCTGCGCCCGCTCCAGGCTCTCGTCACCATCGGCGAAATAGGCACAGGAATAGACCCGTCGCTGATCCAGCCAAAGGCCATAGAAATCGTTGGAGACATCGTAGTGGTAATTGATGTTGCGCCTATCCCGGCTGCGGGTATGCCGCCACCAGCGCCAATCCTTGCGCGTCTCGGCATCGCTGCTCGCATCCGCGCCGCAATAGGCCTGCCCAAGCGACAGGATATCCTGAGCGCTGCCATGCAAATCCACCCAGCCCTCGACATAGGCGCGAGCCAATCCGCCCAGTGTGGGTTTTGCCAGGATCGTCAGCACTTTTGCATCCTTGATCAGAATGGAGACCCTCGCATCCTCATCCCCGGCAAGCCGTTCGCCATTCCAGCTTACCGACACCGGTAAGCCTTCCAGACTCTTCTGGATCTGGTTTTGCAATAGTGCATTGAACATCCCTGACCTCCTTCTCAAGTGTTATCTTCTCACCAGGCGCATGTCATACGAGATCATGCAAGATATGGGTGTGGTTTCAATATCATCGCAACGCTTTGCTACAATACGTTACTTGAACGACGGCATCATCATACGACCTACCAATACTGGAGTACAACATGCAACTGGATCTGGAAAAAATCAACGCGGACATCGGCCACGATGCAGAAAGACTGGTGGAATGGGCGCTCAGTCTGGACAGGAAAGCCATTGTCACTACCAACTTCCGCCCTTTTGAAGCCGTTATCTTGCACATGGTGACCAACATTCAGCCCAATACCCCGGTGATCTGGATGGACAGCGGCTACAACACCGAAGCCACCTACCGCTGTGCGGACGAAATCACCAAGCAGCTCAACCTCAACCTCACCATCTATCTGCCCAAGCGCTCACGCGCCCACCGCGAAGCAGTGGATGGCACAGTGCCAGCGCTCGATGACCCGCGCCATACCGCTTTCACGGCGGAAGTCAAACTCGAACCCTTCGCCCGCGCCTTGAACGAAACCGCGCCCGAGGTCTGGTTCACTGCGCTGCGCGCCACCGATACCGCTGTGCGCGCCAAGATGGACCCCGTCAGCCTCAACCCGGACGGCCTGATCAAGGTTGCCCCCTTGCTGCACTGGACTTCCAAGGAACTTTACGAATACATCACCAAACACAAACTGCCAAACAACTTTGATTACTTCGACCCGACCAAGGGCGAAGAAAACCGCGAATGCGGGCTGCATTTGGCGCATTGAGTCAAATAACCAGTAAAAACAATTATGGGAGCCTTGGCTCCCATAATTGTTTCTGACTGATGATACTGAATTGAATATAGCTTTTGTAGATTGCGCAGCCGCCGCTCATTCCTGATGACTCCAGCATTTTCTGTGGCTCTTTCTTGTGGAGGCATACACAACTACTTTGTTATCAGACTAAATACACAGCAAGCCTGCGGAATATCTAGCGGGGTTTTCTGGCATACCTGAGCAGCGTAAACAAATATTGCTGAATACAACATCTGCAACAGATACTGGATCCGCACCTCATCCCTCTTGGCACGCACTATCAACACTCCCATGCCGATTGGCAATATCAAACCCAAACGCCACAAAGGAAAAAAGCGTGGGTAATGCTACCCCACGCCTTTCTCCTCCTCTATCCCCCCCGGGATTCAGATGGTATGACCTTATTTGTCGGTCAATGTCCTTTTGCGGCGAGTCGCTGTAAAGCCGATGATGGCCATGCCAGCGAGCAATAACGCGTAACTGCTGGGTTCTGGTACCGCTGCTACAGCAGTACCGAATAATGGAGTGTCGGCTGCGGCGAATCCGCCTTTGCCCAAGGTCACGCTGTTGTTCCAGTTGTTGGCGACAATCGTGCCGTTCAGGTTGCCAGAGCCTTGGTTGATAGTGGCGTTCACAGCGAGAATGCTGGCGTTCAGGCTTAGACCATTCAAGGTCACGCTGGTGGCTTCATAGAAATTGAACAGCACGTTGTATTGGCTGCCCAGGCTTTGCCATTGCCAGCCCAGGTTGGCGCTTTCCCCTGCCACGTTGAAGATCAGTGTGGTGCCTGCGGCGATGCTATTGAATGTAAGGTTGTTGAAGCTCGCGAACTCGCTGGCATTGAGCGAGAAAAACTCGACATTGGAACCGGAGGCGGTAAATACCTTGCTAGCCTGGTTCCATTGGTCTTTAGCTGCGTAGCTGCCGGTAGCGCCTACCTTGGAGAGTTCGCTGGAGAGCGTGGTCAGTTGTGTCCTGGCAGCGGCAAAATCCACTGGCGCTGATGCTGTGGATGCGGTATCCACATGGCCGGAAACACTGTATGACTGGGTGATGCCGTTGTTGCCGCCTATCCAGGCGTTGCCATTGACGCTACCGCCATAGACCTTGTTGAAATCACCGCCGACCACCAGGCCATAAGCATTGTGTTGGGCGTTGGCGATGCTGTTACCCGCCAGGGTGGCGTTACCACCGATGGCAAGTGCGCCTGCGACTGAGTTGCCATTGGTGGTGTAATCGCCAAAGACGAATGCGCTGTAATTGCTGGCAACCCCTAGGTCAATCGTTCCCGCAGCGGCTGGCGCGGAGATTGTGGCCAATACTGCCAAGATGCCTAATTGTGTTTTCATCGCTGCATTTCCTGTGTTGGGTTGCGTTCGCTTTACTATAAGCAACCGCTATACCAAACCCTTGCCAGGTCATGCGCAACATTTGAAATTATTTAAAATCTATATTTATTTCAATATGTTAAAAAAATACTTTCCGCACCCAACCATACTCCCTATTCAATTTTTCATTGTTTTATACAACCCATGAGAGCTACTAATCTGTCAGAATTTCAACACCTCGATCAGAATTCTGACAATGTATTTCGCCTGTGATGGCAATCTGCCTAAGAGCCTATTCATGCTCTTAGGGCAACTCACACAGCTTGCCCAGCGCCATGAAATAGATCGCCTTGCGCACCGGCAGTCCTTCGTCGGCGAACAACGCCGCATAGCCGGCAAGTTGCGGCGCATAGGCGCTGGCGGCAACGCGCATGGCTTCCATATCGGCGTCGGCAGGCAAGCGGGTGGATTTGTAGTCGATGATCCAGCGTTCGCCATGTTCGACAAAGCAGCGGTCCACGATCTGCTGCCGGAACCCGGCATCGTCCACATGCCCGATCGCCAGCTCGGCGGCGGCTTCCGGCCGCGCTGCCAGCACCCAGCGCCCGTCCGGGCTGTTCAGGGTCAATTCCAGCAGCGCAGTGACCTGGATTGCAGCCTGTTTGGCTACTTCATGCGCATGGCCTTGCCGGACAAACCAGCGCGCCATGGCAGGCTTGAGGGCAGGTAAGCGCGCCAGCCAGTCGTCCAGCTCCGGCTTTGCGGCCATCATTTCCACATAGCGATGCGCCAGCGTGCCGATATGCGCTTCCAGCCCGGCCGGCCTGCCCAATATCGCATCGCCATGAAGTTGTCCGGCTGAAACGGTCTCGTGCCGGTTTTCGGCATAGATCGACGGCATGGCCGGTTGCGCCACCCTGACCAGTTTGGGGATGAAGTCAGCCAGCGACGGTGCTGGCACTGCGCCTGTTATATGCTCATCCGCCTGCGCTGCTGCTTCCGTGAATCGGCCTTCTACTTGCGACCAGAGCAGGTCAAGAAAGGTGCCGCCGGCAGGCTTAGGCTCGCCCTTGGCATTGAGGGTAACGCTGCCAAGCAGGTGCAGGTGGCGTTCGGTGCGGGTCGCCGCGACATAGAGCACGCGGGCGCTTTCATTGTCCGCTCGCTCCTTCTCCAGCATCTTGAGATAACTGTAGGGGCTGGGTTCGTCGCGTCCCGCCGCGCCTTTGGGAATGAATGGCGCCGTCACCAGCTCGGTGCTGACGCCCGCCGCGGTTTCCACGGCCACTTCCTCCCATAACAATAAAGGCGTGTTGCCGTTGTTTGGCCGCCGCTCCAGCCCCGGCAGGATGACGGTATCGAACTCCAGTCCCTTGGATTTGTGGATGGTCATGAACTGCAACTGACCATTGGCCTCCACGTCCGGCGCGGCATAGAGCTTGTCCACTTCCTGCACCAGCCGCTCCAGGCTGAAACGCCCCTGCTGATCCAGCGCTTCCACCGTGGCGAAGAACGCCTCCGCATCGGCGACATCGCCTGCCTGCCACAGGCACTGCGCGCCACCCAGCATCAGCCAGGTGCTTTCCAGCCAGCGCCTCAGCGGCATGCGGCCCTGCTGCATCATTGCTTCTGTCAGCACCTGCGCCAGGTGCCGGACGCGCTCGCGGCCATCCTCGCTCAGGCCTGCCAGCACTTGCGCATCGTTCAGCAAGGACCAGACCGTGCGGTAGCGCTCCCTGCCCGCCAGCGCATGCAGGTCGGCCAGCGTCAGCCCGCACCAAGGCGCGCGCAATATCGCCAGCCAATTCACGCGGTCGGCACGATGCAGCAAGGCGTGGGTAAGTGCCAATAAGTCCTGCACGCTCTGACGTCCGGCAAGCTGCTCGATTTCGACTGCCTGGAAATGCAGATCGGGATGATGGCGGCGGATTTCCGCCACCAATGTTTCGAGGTGCGCGCGTGCGCGCACCAATACGGCAATGTTCGCCTCCGGCTTGCCCGCCCATGTATCGCGGATGATACCGACCACGCGCCTAGCCTCGCGGATGCGCAAGGCTTCGGTATCCTCATCTTCACCAGCCACCAGCGGATGCACGGTGACACCCGCCCCTGTTTCCGGCTCGCGCGTCGCCACAAATTCGCGATAATGAATCGCGCCCTGCACCACATTATCCTGCTTAGGGAACACTTGCCTAAAGGTCGCGTTGATCCAGTCCACCACCTGCGGGGAAGAACGGTTGTTGCGGCAAAGCTGCAACCGCTCCAGCTTGAGCCCGCCTATGCCTTCGGCGGCCACTTCGAGGAATAAGCCGACATTGGCCTTGCGGAAGCGGTAGATCGACTGCATGGGGTCGCCCACGGCGAATAGGGTGCGTCCGTCGCCCGGCATCCAGCCTTGCGTCAGCTTCTGCAACAGCTTGACTTGGCCGGGGCTGGTGTCCTGGAATTCGTCCACCAGCAGGTGGCTGATGATGTAGTCGAGCTTCATGGCCAAGTCGCTTGCTGCCTCGTCCTCGCCGCCTAATGCCTGCAAGGCACGCTGCGAGATCTCGACAAAATCGACTTCGCCCGCCTGCTGAAACACTACCCACAGTTGCGCCGCAGCAATCTTGAGCAATTGCGCGAGCGCCGCCACCATCCGCCAAGCTTGCTCGTCCTGCCGCACCGGCAGGCTGCGCAGGCGCTGCAAGGCGGCTTCCGCCCCGGCCGTTTGCTGCAAGGTCGCCACCACTTCGGCGAACTGCTCTTTATATGGCTTGGCTTCCGCTCCTGGCGGAAAGCCGTTCTTCACATTGACCGTCTTGCGCAGCGAGCCTGTCGCGGTCAACAGCAGATCACATACCGCCAGCCAGAGCGGCAATGCCTGCGGCGTTACGGGCAGCGAAGTTTCCCAATCGAGCAGCAAGGCCTGCGGCACATCGCAAGCCAGGTTGCTGGCGGCATACCGCGCCACGGGCATCAGGGCGCTTTGCACGCGCTGCGGCAAAACGGCAGCGGCGGCGTGCACGTCCTGGCCGATCAAATGCTCCAGCGCTCGCTCGGCAGCCTGCTGCAAATCGCCGTGGTTGACGTAGTCCAGCCACTGGTCGCGCCTGCCCAGCATGTCGACCAGCAAGGCCGTGAGCTTCTGCACATCGTTATCGACATAGCCCAGCGCGAGCCGCACCGCTTCGCCCAAGCCATCCTCATCTACCAATGCCAGCGTGCGTTCCGCGGCAAGCTGGTAGTGCGCCGCAGCATCCTCGCTGACGGCAGGCTGGCTGCCGAACCGGCTCAACAGCGGCATCTGCCGCGCCAGGTGGCCGGAAAGCGAGTCAATGGTGAATATGCGCAATCGGGAAGGGTTGTCCAGCAATTGCCAATCCAGGCTCGCGGCATGCTGCAACGCCGCCACGCCCAGCCGGAAGGTCTGCTGCTTGTGCGCGGCTTGCGGCATCTCGCCGCTGGCCGCCATCAGCAGGCTATCGAGGATGCGCGCGCGCATCTCGGCTGCCGCCTTGTTGGTGAAGGTGATGGCAATGATCTGCTCAGGCACGGATACCGTGGTGAGCAGCCGCAGGAACCGCTGGGTGAGCAGCTCGGTCTTGCCCGCGCCCGCAGGTGCTTCCACGATGAAGGAAGCAAGCTCGAGCGCGCGTTCGCGGCTGCTACGGTCCAGTTCCAGCAAATCCAGGGGTTGGTTCATGATGCTTCCCCCTGCTGCATGCGCTCGAACTGCAATTTGCGCTCCGGCAAGCGCAACAAAGGCAGCACTTCGCAATATTTCAGTTCTTTTTCATCCTGCAACTTCACTGCCGCCTCTCCCTGCTTCAGTTCATTGACCACGGCAATGATGCTGGCGCGCCAATGCGCCAATACGCTGGGCCAATCCGGGAAATCCGTCTCGGGAAAACTCTCCCTGGTTTTCTTGTCGTCCAGCATCGGCATGTCCGGCAACAACGCCTCGCGCGCAAGCCCGGCAAAGCCATGCTCTTCCAGCTTGACCATGCCGAATGCAATCGCCGCTACCTCGCCGGCCTTGTCCGCTGGATCCTCCGCGGACAGCACAAAGGCGGCATACACCGGCAATTGCGGCTCGGTGATCCGGCTTTCCGCCCAATTGCGGGTATCAGGCTTGCGCCCGGTCTTGTAGTCGATGACGATGCGGCTGCCGTCTTCCAACTGGTCGATGCGATCAATGATGAGCCGGATTTCTACGCCTTCGATGGTAATGCACTGCTCTTGCTCGCTCGCCAGTACGGTGAACGGCTGCTCGCGTATTTTCTCCAACGCCAACCAGCCCTTGAGCAGCCGCGTCAGGCGCATGGTTTCCAGCCCGGCAAATGCCTCGCTCAGTTCCTCGTCGCATGTTTCCATATAGATGGCCAGGGCAGCCTGCACAGCGCTGGCGAGCGATTGCTCCAGTTGCGCCTCGTCCATTTCCTGCAAATCATGCAGGCCGCGCCCACGCCAGAAATGTTCCAGCACCAGGTGCACCAGGGTGCCGCGTTCCGCCGCATCCAGCCCGTTGACCGGCGTCTTCAGCGCGCGCGCATGCAGGCGGTACTGGTAATAGGCCCAAGCCGGACAGATCGACTGCGCCTTGAGCAGCCCGGTGCCGCCGGAGATATGCTCTCCCTCTTCCACCGGCGGTGCGCAGTGGTCATCCAGCCATTGCATTTCGGCATGCTGCGCAGCCATCACCTGCACCATGCTTGGACTGGTATTGGCAAAGATTTCAATCAAAGGAATATCCTGCACCAGCGGACTCAAGCGCAACTCGCGTTCTCCTTCCTTGGCTGCGCTGGAGAATATCACTTGACGCGCGCTGCGCAGCAGGCGTTTATGCACTGCCTGGGCAAAAGCCGCCTGTGCTGCGCTATCGGCATTCGGCACTCCGTGCTGGCGCTGCATGGCGGCAGGCAGCAACGGATTGGGACGCGGCGGCGGCGGCCAGAGATGGTCGTTCATGCCCATCACCCACAAGCTGTCCAGCGGCTCGCTCACGCTCTCCAGCATGCCCATGACCTGCAAGCGCACTTCCCCCTCCGCCTCGGGCTGGTAAATCTGCTCCTGCACCAGCTCGCGCAACCGGGTCAGCGCCTGGCTGAACGAAACCGGCTGCTGCAACACGTCCAGCGCCGCCAAGGCCTGCAGCGACTTGTCGAAGGCCTGGATGGACTGGTACTCGAAGCTGGACAAGCTACGCTGCCTGCCCGGCCATTCCAGCGCCTCCAGCACGCGCCGCATCACCTCGACCCAGGCGCCAGGCAATTGCTGCTTTCCAACCTGCGCCTGCAGGATCGCCAGCGCCGCCGTGATGTGCGCCTGCAAGCCATGCAGCGGCAAAGGCGCTTGCTCGTTGTGGGCTTCGCACCGGATGAAACGCTGCAACCGCGACATGCTCACCGACAACGGCAGGCGCTCGCGCATGCGCGCATCGAGCTGAGCGCGGGTATCCGCCTCGGTCAGGGCATACGACCAGTAAGGCTGCTGCAACAGTTGCGAGAACTCCTGCTGCTCCACCCTGTCCTGGTGTCGGCACTGGCTGAAGAATTGCAGTAATGCCAGCGCGGTGCGGACGACCGGCTCTCGCTGCAAAGGCTCTCCCAGGGAAAAGTCATATTGCCGCGGCGCTTCCACCATGGCGGGCCGCACCCATGCCGGATGCAAGGCATCGTCCAGCATGCGCGCCAGTGTCGCGCGCAGCGCGGCCAGCTCGGGCACCACGATACCAATTCTTGCCTCGGGGATTTCCGACAAATTCTGCTTGGCCCAGGCCACAGCCGCGCGGCATTCCGCCTCCCGGTCCGCCAGCAAGGCTCGCGCAGCGCGGGCAGGTTCAGATAGGCCGGTCTCATGGCGCTGCACATCCACATTGCGCTGCCGCAATACTTGCTGCAATTGCGCCATTTGAGGTGTGATACGGTCAAATCCGGCAAAGGCGATAGCCCCCGGCAATTGCCCGGCGCCATCGACCAACATGGCGATCTGCCAATCTAGGTATTGCGCAGGCGCCATCCAGCCTTCCTGTTTGCAGCGCGAGATAAACGCGCGGCGCCAATGGAGAAACTGCCGGGTTTCTTCGCTGTGTCCTGCATCTGGCACCGGCAGCCGCCACTCTTGCAGCAAGTGGTTGGCCTCCTGCGCGAGGCAGGCCATGCCCTTGATATCGAACAATTCTCCCGAGACATCAGCAGGCAAGGAATCCTTGATGATGCTTTCCCACAGCATGCGCTCCTGCACGCTACCCAGCACGCCTTGCGGCACTTGCTGCATCTCCAGCTCCCCGACCAGCATGGCTTCCTCGAACAGGCCGTCCAGCCATTGGCCGACGGTCAGGGTATTGAGCACAGGCCATTGTTTCAGCCCGCTGGCCGCCTGTTTACGGGCATGGTCAAGCTGCAATGCGCGGGCCAGTCGCGCCGTGGTGCAGAGAATCAGGTGGGTTTTCATCTAGCGGATTTTACTTGATTCGGCGCGTCATGGCCTGATGCGAAATCCGCATGCCCTGCTTGACAAGCGGCGCCCGCATCCCTACCTTGCGTAGCCTATGGCAGACCAGAAAAACTACATCACTCCTGAGGGCTACGCGCGTCTCAAGGACGAATTCGATCAACTGTATAAAATCGAGCGCCCCAAGGTCGTCAGCGACGTCTCCTGGGCGGCCGGCAACGGCGACCGCAGCGAGAACGGCGACTATATCTATGGCAAGAAACGCCTGCGCCAGATCGACTCCCGCCTACGCTTCCTCATGAAGCGCATGGATATCGCCGTGGTCGTGGACCCGGCGCAACAGCAGGAGCTGGAGAAAATCTATTTCGGCGCCTGGGTAGAGCTTTACTCCATCGACAAGGATACCGAGCACCGCTACCGCATCGTCGGCCAGGACGAGCTCGACCCGGGCAAGGGCTATATCAGCTGGATATCCCCCTTGGCGCGTGTCCTGCTCGGCAAGCAGCCCGGCGACGTGATCCGCCTGGAAACCCCTGCGGGCGAGGAAAGCTACGAAGTCGTGGATGTCAGTTACCGATCACCAAGCACGGAATGACCATGTCCTCGCGCTGGGACATCTTCTGCAGCATTGTCGATAATTATGGCGATATTGGCGTCTGCTGGCGTCTTGCGAGGCAACTGGCAAACGAGCATGGGCTGGCCGTCAGGCTCTGGATCGACCATCCTGATATTGCAGCAAAGTTAATCCACGGGATGAACCCCGCGCTGGAAATACAGGAAATCAGCTGCGTGGAAATCCGCCACTGGACGATGCCTTTCCCGGAAGTGGGCATTCCCGAGGTGGTCATCGAGGCCTTTGCCTGCGAACTGCCCGATACCTACCTGCACGCGATGCAGCATGCGCGCCCGCTATGGATCAACCTTGAATACCTGAGCGCGGAAAGCTGGGTGGACAACTTCCACGCAGGCCAATCTGTCCACCCTCAACTGGGTCTCACTAAGCATTTTTTCTTTCCTGGTTTCAGCGCGGCTTCCGGCGGATTGCTGCGCGAGCGCCATTTACTGGAACAGCGCAAACACTTCCAGCAAAGTCCTGCGAGACAAGCAACTTTCTGGCAATCGCTAGGCATCTCGCCGCAGCATGCCTACACCGTCAGCCTGTTCTGCTACCCTCACGCGCCGGTGGATTCTCTGCTTACAGCCATGTCTCAGTGCCAAGACGCCGTGCTCTGCATCATCTCGGAAGGGCCACTGGCAAACCGGGCTATCCATTGGCATGCATCCAACAACAATCACGGCAACCTCAAGATCGTCACCATCCCCTTTCTCTCACAAGCCGAGTACGACCAATTGCTCTGGGCCTGCGACCTCAATTTGGTGCGCGGAGAGGATAGCTGGATTCGCGCGCTATGGGCTGGCAAACCCATGATCTGGCAACCGTACCGGCAGGAGGAAGACGCCCACCTTGGCAAGCTTGAGGCTTTTCTGCGCCGCTATACGGATAACTGCCCAACAGCACTGATGGAGAGTATGACGTCCGCGCACCATGCATGGAACCAGGATGGATTGGAAGGATTCACTGCGGCCTCATGGCAATCCCTTCTGGCTGCGCTGCCTGACTGGCAGCACCATGCGCAATCCTGGACGAAACGTCAGGCAGCTGAGTCCGATCTGGCCGCTAAGCTGGTGATTTACTGTAAGAATTTTTTTTAATTTTCGGGTATAATGCGCCCCTTTTTACCGTTCAACTTTTAAAGCATATCAATTATGAAGACAGCTCAGGAACTTCGCGTAGGCAACGTAGTGATGATCGGCAACGACCCATTGGTCGTGCAAAAGACTGAATACAACAAATCGGGCCGCAACGCTGCCGTGGTCAAGATGAAGTTCAAGAACCTGCTGACCGAAGCTCCCAGCGAATCTGTCTACAAAGCTGACGATAAGTTCGACGTTGTGATCCTGGAGCGCAAGGACGTTACCTACTCCTATTTTGCCGATCCGATGTATGTCTTCATGGATTCTGAATACAACCAGTACGAAGTAGAAGCCGACAACATGACAGACGCGCTGAACTTCCTGGAAGACGGCATGGAATGTGAAGTGGTGTTCTACAACGGCAAGGCGATTTCCGTTGAGCTGCCAAACTCCGTCGTGCGTGAAATTACCTACACCGAGCCTGCCGTCAAGGGCGACACCTCCGGCAAGGTGATGAAGCCTGCACGTATTTCCACCGGCTTCGAGCTTCCAGTACCTTTATTCTGCGATATCGGCGACAAGATCGAAATCGACACCCGCACCCTGGAATACAAGAACCGCGTCAAGTAACCCGGCAACTGTTCCACCATCATCAACCGCAGCCAGCCTTGGCTGCGGTTTTTTATTTCACATGGCTCCAGCACCGAACGTCTCTGGACTACGCCAGGACCAGATACAGCAGGTTTATCAATAACTTAGGCGGGGCCATCATATGCCGGTGCTTTATGAAACTTGACCCGGCTTCCAACCGCTTGGCTTCCAGTGGGACAAAGGCCGCGCCATTGCCATTGAAAACCGATGAGCCGCAAGCCTGTCGAATCGCTACGAACGAATTCTGGAAACATAAAGGCCGAATCCTTGATGGCAAGAAAGTCGATCACTTGGGGGCGAACATCTCTTTGAGTTCTTTGTCGCGCACCTTTTTAGCCATGCCGGTCAACAGCACTTTGAACAGCAACCCACTGACCAACGTAGAGATCGTCAGGCTGAAGAATGCCGCAACCACCCAATCTACCAACGCGAAGCCGCTGTGGGTGATTTCCGGTCGATAGATGGCAATGCCCAGAAACACCACCCAATGACTGATACAGAAGAAGCACTGGAACAGATAGCCCGTCATGTGGCCGATCTTTTGTGCCCAGGTGCGAAGGGGGGCAAAGAGTTCGCCTTGAGTGATCGAAATCGAAATGCTGCTGGCCGCCAACGCGATCACGAAGCAAACCCATAGCGAATCCCAGATGGCGGGTGACAGTGCTGTGCTCATAGTTCAAGACTCCGAAGTTGCTGACGTAAGGGCTCTGTGCGAGCCATACCCATGGCCACACGCGAGGTAAAGTTGCATCACTCTATCATTCAATTACTTTCTTGAATGATAGAGTGATGCTAATGTGCTGTCAATGAACTCCAATTCCCGTATCAATGCCACCAGTCGTCTCGACCAATTGGCCGAGGTCGCCAAGACCTTGGGGCATCCGCATCGCTTGGCGTTGCTGGAACAGATTGTGCGTGGAGAAAGGTCGGTCGAGACCTTGGCCGAATTGACGGGATTGTCTGTGGCGAACGCTTCACAGCACCTGCAACACCTCAAGCGTGCTGGCTGCGTACAGACGCGGCGTGACGGCAAACATATACTGTATCGCTTGGGGCCAGGGCCACTGGCTACCGTCGTCGCAGCCCTGCATGACTATGTGGCGTTCCAGCACGCTCGCATTCGCGAGGCCATCACAGATAGCCGCCAACGCCCCCAAGAGATGGAGTCTGTCTCGATCGACGGCCTGCTTGACCGTCTGGAGGAAGGCGCTGTGGTGCTGCTGGACATTCGCAGCGATGACGAATTTGCTCTGGGGCATCTGCCCGGTGCGATCAACATCCCGCTGGAGCAACTGGCCGATCGAATCGGCGAGTTGTCGCGGGGTGTGGAGGTCGTGGCCTACTGCCGTGGGCCGCACTGCGTGCTGTCGATGCAGGCAGTCTCCATCCTGCAAGCCCACGGAATACAAGCTATGCCACTGGCTGGCGGTGTGCCGGAGTGGCGCGCAGCCGGACTTAGCGTCGAGTAAATAGAAGGCACACGCCAGCAACACTGGGACGTGCCCTGCACGGTATTACGTGCGCGCTCAAGCCGACAGCGTTCACGACCATTCGCATGAAGTAGGCAAAAACTCCTAGTAATAAGACGCTAGCTAACCATATAACGGTGAGCCAGAGCAGGCGCTTCCAAAAAGGCGCTAAATCTGCATGATTTTTCATCAATGATAGCCACCTTGATCAACCGTAACCTCACCTCGGAAAACATAATAACTCCACGCGATATAACCAAGAATTATAGGAATGCTAAATAGTGTTCCTACCAAGATAAATCCTTGACTTTGCGGTGGAGCAGCGGCTTCCCATATGATGATTGAGCCTGACAGGATATTTGGTCAGAGGCTAATGATTAGCCCGCTAAGTCCAAGAAACATCATGAATACAGTAAGAACAAAGGACATGGTGTAGCTTTCATTCCTTATTGATCTTCTAATTAGGGTCATGGCTAGAACAGATGGTTAAGATGGATGTTAACCTACTGTTATGTCGATAAAAAACAGGTATGTGAACCGTTCAAAAATCAGTGAGGCCAAATTCCGTGAGTTGGTTCGCTACTTGGCTGCCGATCTGGATGCTTCCCAGATCACGTTGCTCAGTGGCCTGAACCGCAACACCGTGAACCGCTATCTCAAAGCGATTCGTGAACGCATCGCCGAACATTGCGAACTTGAATATCCTCAATATCGTTAGAGCTAGACCTCTGTTCTAGTCATGACCCTTTTTTATTGCTGTCATTCAACTCCTTTCTGTAAACAGATATTCCAGAAAACACTCCCATTCACTTCCTGTAAACAGAACTATCCATCATCCGCCATTGTCTCAAAAATGCAACTTAGTACGTTCTTCCTATTGAATATCTCTTATGAATTGACATACATTTCCTCCATAAACTGTTTACAATTGCAGTTGCTTTGTAGGTTTAACAGATGATTTTACTTACATTTTTACCCACTCTGACTAGGTTGGGTTTAAGGCTGTGGTTGATTACCACAGCCTTTTTTTATGCGCCTTGTTTAGCGCTTTTCTCTGGGGAATAACATGCAGCACCATCCTATGTATTTGTTTCCAATCAGCTCATCGCCCTAAAAGAGATTCAAGCTGGACAAAAACGGCAATCTTTAGGAAACTTTAACGGATGCGTCTACTGATTATCCTGCTATTGACGCTATTGCTACTCGGCTGCAAGGAAGCGCCAAAACCGCTTGCAGATCCGCGCAATAGCAAGGAGATCATCGTGGTTACCCACAATGGTCCTAGCACATATTATTACAGCGACAACAATCAATACGCCGGGCTTGAACATGACCTGGTGCGCAACTTTGTGCGTGATGAGCTTGGGCCTGAATACAGCGTCAAATTCCTGGTCGTTCATAACATCTCCCAGGTCATTCCTACCCTGCTCAAGCACAAAGCGCATTTTGCGGCGGCAGACCTCAGCATCACGCATACGCGTGAACACCTGGTGAAATTCACCATGCCTTACCGCAAGGTGCAACAACAGATTGTCTTCAATAAATCCCTGAACAAACCTCCCACCACCGTCCATGATTTGCTTGGTAGCCAGATCATGATTCCTTCGGGCACTAGTTATGCGGAACGCCTGCAACGCCTGAAAGACAAAGAGCCTCAGCTCGACTGGATCGAAACCGATCATGAGAACTCCGATGAGTTGATGGCGCAAGTGGCCGAGGGTGAACTGGATTTCACTGTAGTGGACAACCATCTGGTTTCCTTGGTGCAGAATTACTACCCCAACCTGGGCGCTGGCCTGCAGTTGGGCAAGCCCGAACAAATCGCCTGGGCCTTTCCGAAAACAGGCAATAAATGGCTGTATGACAAAGCCAATGCATTCTTCAAACGCATCAGCGAGGATGGCACCCTGCGCAACCTGATAGACCGCTATTACGGCCACGCAGACCGTTTGCAGCCTGTCGATGTCACGACTTTCCTGCAGCGTATCGAAACATTATTGCCCCAATACAGGCGCTTCTTTTATGAAGCACAAGAGCTCACCGCGCTGGATTGGCGGCTGATCGCAGCCATCGCTTACCAGGAGTCACATTGGGACAGGTTCAACACTTCACCCACCAATGTGCGCGGCATGATGATGCTGACCGAGGACACTGCTGACCGCCTGGGCGTTACTGACCGGCTGGATGCACGCCAGAGCATCATCGCAGGCGCGCGCTATGTGCTCATGCTCAAGGATTTGATTCCCACTACCGTACCCGAGCCGGATCGTACCTGGATGGCGCTGGCAGCCTATAATATCGGTTATGCCCACTTGCAGGATGCCCGTATCCTGGCCAAAAAGCTGAAGCTCAACCCCGACCGCTGGGTGGATGTGAAAAAAATGCTACCGCTGCTCAGCAAGGAAGAGCATTATTCAACCTTGAAATACGGATATGCACGTGGTGGCGCTCCCGTAGTTTTCGTGGAATCAGTACGCACTTATCACAAAATACTGGTTCAGCGCGCTCCCCGGCATACCCCGATATTCCCGAGCTTCGAGGTAGCAGGGTTGAATGGTCTCGGCAATATGCTGACCCAGGAATAAACCAAACCCAAAACCAGCTTCACACCTTGCCCTTGATGCCACCAGAAACAGCCTGAAAAACCTGGCCCCGGCACCTGACAAATACAAGCAAGAAAGAATACGATTTATGCACGCCGCCGCCTTCATACAAGACTTGGCGCTCATCATGCTGGTAGCAGGCATGGTCACGATCCTCTTCCACCGCATGAAGCAGCCAGTGGTACTGGGCTACATCCTTGCCGGCCTGATTCTCGGCCCCCATACGCCGCCCTTCTCCCTGGTGCATGACAACCACACCATTGAGATTCTCGCGGAGCTTGGTATCGTTTTCCTGATGTTCTCGCTGGGATTGGAATTCAGCCTGCGCAAGTTGCGAGCCGTAGGCGCCACGGCGGTAGTCGCTGCCTCGGTGGAAATCGTGGTGATGGTATGGCTAGGCTATGAAATCGGTAGCTATTTCGGCTGGAAACTCATGGATTCCATCTTCCTCGGCGCCATGCTCGCCATCTCGTCCACCACCATCATCGTCAAAGCGCTGGATGAGCTCAACATGAAGCACGAGCGCTTCGCCCAGATGATTTTCGGGGTATTGATCGTCGAGGATATCCTCGGCATCGGCATCATCGCCCTGCTTTCCGGCATTGCCGCCACCGGGCACGTTTCCACCATGGATGCGGCCATCACGGTTTCCAAGCTCACCCTGTTCATGGTGGTAGCACTGGTACTTGGCATCATTCTTGTTCCCAAACTGCTGGAATATGTCGCCAGCTTCAAGCGCGACGAAATGCTGCTGATCACCATCCTCGGCCTGTGCTTCGGCTTCTGCCTGCTGGTGATGAAGCTGGATTACAGCATTGCGCTGGGCGCCTTCATGATCGGTGCCATCATGGCGGAATCGCGGCGCATCCGCGCGATAGAAAGGCTGATCATGCCCATACGCGATATGTTCAGCGCCATTTTCTTTGTCGCCATCGGCTTGATGCTGGACCCGGCCATCATTGTCGAGCATGCCAAGCCGGTCATGGTCGTGATCGTCGCCATTATCTTCGGCAAGATCTTCGCCTGCACGCTAGGCGCCATGGCCGTGGGCAATGATGGCCGCACCTCGCTGCGCGTGGGCATGGGCTTATCCCAGATCGGGGAGTTTTCCTTCATCATTGCCGCGCTGGGCCTGTCGCTCGGCGTCACCAGTTCGTTTCTTTACCCGATCGCGGTAGCCGCTTCGGTGATGACCACCCTGACCACGCCTTACCTGATCAAGGCAGCAGATCCGCTCTCCCACAGGCTGGCGCATGGCATGCCGGAGAAATTGGCGCAATTCTTCCGTTTATACCGCGACTGCATGGCCTCCAGCAGCCATGCACCAGACAGCGACGGCGCCATCCTCGCCGGCATCTACCGCAAATTATTGCTGCAGGTATTCGTCAATCTATGCATGGTCAGCGCCATCTTTCTCGGTGCTGGCTGGCTGGTCAACGATTACCTGCTCGGCCACCCATCGCCCATGCGCGACATTATGTGGAAAGAAGCTGTCATCTGGGGTGTCGGCCTATTGCTGGCCGCACCATTCCTGATCGCGGCATTCAGGAAACTGCAATCGCTGGGTTTGTTGCTGGCCGACCATAGTACACAAAGCATGAACAGCAGCGACTGCAGCCGCGTGCAGCAATTCATCGCCAAAACGGTCAATATCCTAGCTATCGCCGCCATGGCCCTGCTGATTGCAGCACTGAGTCACCACATCCTGCCACCGCCGGATGTCTGGATTGTTGTACTGCTCATGGTTACGGGGCTGGTTACCCTGCTCTGGCGCTGGTTCGTCAGGCTGCATTACCGCATGCAAATTACGCTGGTGGAAACCCTAAGCCAGGAAAAGGAAGAGCATTGACCAGGTTTGGACATTCCCAGGCCAGCCCTTGCTATCAGGCATAGTCTATTGATCGGGCAATATCTCGGACCGGTCGATCTGGATATGGTTGACGGCTTCCGGATCACCGATCCAGAAATAATAGAACTCACGTACCACGGATAGAAACAGTCGCTGGGTAGGCTTCATGTTGAAAATGCCGACAGTTGCATCCACTGCCTGGCGATAGACCTTATGGTCGCGCTCAGGTATGTCCTTGAGCTTGAGCAGCAGCAACTTGACCAGCCGCAGTCGCGTATCTACCAGCGCCTGTTCTGCCCCCTCCTGGCGCAGAGCATAACTGTAGGCCTTGAGTGGCCAGGTATCTGCCACGCCGAACTTCTCGTTGTCCAGCCGCTGCCACAATGTCTTCAGGTTCTGGTCAGCCGTCTGTCCCTTGGCCGGGTTGAGCTCAAATTCGTCACCGGCATTCAAGGCCGCAATGGCCTTGATGTCCCCATTCCAGAAATGATAGTACTCGCGCACCACGGACAGGAAAAACGGCCATTGCTCGCGCTCCACGCTAACCAGCTGCTGCTCGACTGCCTCGCGATAAACCAGACCATCCACAGCCTCCCCTGCAATGGAAGGCACCAGATCGAGCAACCACTGCTCGCGTTGCTTTAATCCACCCTCATCAACACCTTTACTCCTGAGCAGCTTGAGATAGGCGCTAATGGCCTCACGTTCGCGGATATCATTCATGGACTTGACCAACATTCACTTGCATCATTTCAAAAAACATTCCCGGGCGGGAACGCCTTGGCAGTGTAAGCATATTAACGTTCCTCGCCAAATTAAATTTAAATTCCATCGGGTTAGGAATAGATAACCCATATTGCAGCCTGATCGTGACAGTTGCTTTGATCCTCATTAATATGGCGTATCCTTTGAACCCGCATTCCCGAACTGGATTTGGCATGAATCAGGAACAGGCCTTGGCCTATATGCATACGCTGCTGCGCTCCATGCTGGAGAAAAAAGCATCGGACCTCTTCATCTCGGCAGACTTTCCACCCGCCATGAAAATAGACGGCAAGATGACGCCTGTCACCCAACAGAAGCTCAGCGGCGACCATACCAAGGCGTTTGCCTATGCACTTATGAACGACAAGCAGCGTCAGGAGTTCGAACAAAGCAAGGAATGTAATTTCGCCATCTGGCCCAAGGAAATCGGCCGCTTCCGCGTCAATGTCTTTATCCAGCAGGAGAAAGTCGGCATGGTGCTACGCACCATCACCACGCAGATCCCACGCTTCGACGATCTCGGCCTGCCACCAGTGCTCAAGGAGGTTATCTCGGCCAAGCGTGGGCTGGTCATTCTCGTCGGCGGCACCGGCTCGGGCAAGTCCACCACGCTCGCCGCGTTGATCGACTACCGCAACGAAAACAGCCACGGCCATATCATCACCGTGGAAGACCCGGTGGAATACGTGCATGCGAGCAAGAACTGCCTGATCACGCACCGCGAAGTCGGGCGCGATACCAACGACTGGTTCAGCGCGCTCAAGAATACCCTGCGGCAAGCGCCAGACGTCATCCTGATCGGCGAAATCCGCGACCGCGAAACCATGGAATTCGCCATGGCCTTCGCCGAAACCGGCCACCTGTGCATGGCGACCCTGCACGCCAACAGCGCCAACCAGGCCATAGACCGCATCATCAACTTCTTCCCGGAAGAACGCCATGCGCAGCTGCACATGGATCTCTCGCTCAACCTGCGCGGCTTCGTCTCGCAGCGACTGGTGCCGAAAAAAGGCGGCGGGCGCTGCGCCGCGATTGAAATCCTGCTCAACTCACCCTTGGTCGCCGACCTCATCCTCAAGGGCGAAACCAATATGGTCAAGGACGCGATGGCGAAATCCGTCGAGCTGGGCATGCAGACCTTCGACCAGGCATTGTTCACCCTGTGCGAAGAAGGCCGCATCACCGAAGAAGACGCCCTGCGCAATGCCGACTCCTACAATGAGCTGCGCCTGCGCTTCAAGCTGCACGGCAAGAACGCCGCCGCGCAGGACAACAACGCGCGCGTGGATGCCCTGAGCCTGCATGAAGACGAACCTGAAGAAGAACCCGACCTGCCAACCCCATGATAGAACTCTATTTACTCGCCATTGCCATCATCGCCGCCTGGTACTGGATAGACAGCATCGGCAGCCGGGAACAAGCCGTCGCCAGCGGACGCGAACTTGCCGAACGCTGGAACCTGCAATTGCTGGATGAAACCGTGGCCTGCAGCAAGGTCTGGTTTGGACGCAACAGCCGGGGCCGCATGCAATTGCAGCGCACCTATCAATTTGAGGTCAGCACCCGCGGCAGCGACCGCCTCTCGTGCGAACTGGTATTGCTGGGCCGCCACCTGCAAAGCTGGCACATTCCGCCCTATCTCCAGCCTGTACCGTCGAATCCCCTCTATTAACACCTGTCGCCATGATGCAACCATCCACGGTCCGGGGCCGCTTTGCTCCTTCCCCCACCGGGCCGCTGCATTTCGGCTCTCTTATCGCCGCTGTTGCCAGCTATCTGGACGCACGTTCGCAGCAAGGCAATTGGCTGGTGCGCATCGAGGACCTCGACCTACCAAGACAAATGCCCGGTGCAGCCGATATCATCCTGCGCACGCTGGAAGCCTATGGCTTCGAATGGGATGGCGAGGTGCTGTATCAAAGCCAGCGCGACCGCTATTACCAAGATGCGCTGCATGCATTGTCAGCGCGCGGTCTGCTCTACCCCTGCAGCTGCTCGCGCAAGGAAATCGCCGATTCCGCCACCCATGGTATTGATGGCCTGGTCTATCCCGGCACTTGCCGCGATGGCCTGGCTCCAGGCAAGCAGGCACGTGCCTGGCGTATCAAGGTAGATGAGCAACCTGTTTTCTTTCATGATGCCGTGCAAGGCGAGATTTGCCAGATACTGGCGCGGGATATCGGTGATTTTGTCCTGAAACGCGCCGATGGCCTGTTTGCCTACCAGCTTGCCGTCGTCGTGGATGACCACCTGCAAGGCATCACCCACATCGTGCGCGGCGCGGACCTGCTCGATTCCACCCCCAGGCAGATATTCCTGCAACAGGCGCTGGGCTACGCCACGCCGCACTACCTGCACGTCCCGGTCGCCGCCAATGCCGCAGGCGAAAAACTCAGCAAGCAAACATTGGCCGAGCCACTGGACAGCCGCAACCGCAGCGAGGATTTATGGCAGGTGCTGGCATTCCTTGGTCAATCCCCGCCACCTGAATTACGCCAGTCGCCGCATACCGATATCTGGCAATGGGCCATGCAACACTGGCAGCCAGCCAGCATCCCGCGCCAGCGGGCCATCGCCGTTTAAACCACACTATTCAAAAGGATAACTAAACAACACCGCTGACAGACAGTGGTATCATCCAAGATCTGATAACAAGCGCCATACCAATAAAACTCCATGCAGATCAGCGACCATCTCCACCGTTTCCTGTTTGACAACACTCCCGTGCGCGGCAACCTCGTCCACCTGGACGCAAGCTACACCCAGTCATTGCAACATCATGATTTCCCGCTCATCCTGCGCCAGGCGCTGGGCGAACTCATGGCAGCCAGCACCTTGCTGGCCGCCACCCTCAAACTGCAAGGCGGCGCGCTCATCCTGCAAGTGCAGGGCAAAGGCCCGCTCAAGCTGCTGGTCGTGGAATGCACGGCCGACCTTGGCATCCGCGCCACCGCCAAATGGTCTGGCGACCTCGACGGCATGAGCTTCAATGAAATGGTGAGCAACGGACAATTCGTCATCACCCTGGACCCACGGGATGGAGGCCAGCCTTACCAAGGCATCGTCGCTGTCGAAGGCGACAGCATCGCGGAAATCCTACAAAACTACATGCAGCGCTCCGAGCAGATCGACACCCACCTGTGGCTGGCCTGCGATGGTAAAAACGCCGCTGGCATGTTGCTGCAGAAACTGCCTGACCAGCCCGATGCGGAAGACCCCGACACCTGGAACCGCATCATCACCCTGGCAGAAACCGTGCAGGATAACGAACTACTCACCCTGCCCGCCACCACCCTGCTGCAACGCCTGTTCCATGAAGACGACATCCGCCTCTTCAACGAACAAGCCGTGGCCTTCCATTGCAGCTGCTCCAGGAAAAGCGTCGCCAACATGCTGCGCATGCTGGGAGAAGAAGAAGTCGCCGAAATACTCGCGGAAGAAGACACCATCGACATCCACTGCGACTTCTGCAATGCGGAATACCACTTCGACCAAGTGGATGCCGAACAACTCTTCAGCACCGACATCGTCCTGCCCGGCAACGATATCCGGCATTGATGCCCCGACCCCGGACAAATCCGGGGTCTGATGTTTTCAAGACAACACCCTCACCAATCTCTCAAACATTCACTACCTTTTCCCATCATCATTGGCTGCGCCGAGTAGTGCAACCAATGAGGATGATTAACAAAATATTGAGTAGACCTATGTGTTTTTCTCTTTCAATCCTCATCCCAATCCATTGCTATTCATACAGCGTCCTGACTTGACAAGCCAAGTACGCCCTACTTAAGTTATTCGGTAACTGCTTCTTCGGAGGCAGGTGCAGTCATGGTTCCGTCATCCGAGGTTAATTCTGGCGTTTTACCATCAAATTTAAATTCATAACCTCTATACCCAACTACAACTGGTGATGAAAATGTCTGGTCGATGGTAATACTGGATGTACTACCTAAATAGCTTTTGATTCTAACCCCGGCAAAATCCAGATCCTGAGGCTTTCCTGCCTGATCCGCTTTGGCTAGTTGCTCATCAAATAACTTGTACAATGCCTGTACTTTCTCCGGTTCTGGCTTGGGGTTTGCGTCAGTAGCGACAGTATTTTTATCTGGTTGACTTAGCTGAGAATTTTCACCATTGTCCGCTCCAGGTTCAGACTTCAATAAATCTGCGATCTTCTGTTTCGTGCTTTCTGGGTCATAAACAACCCTGCTCTCCAGATTGCCACTAATAGCTTTCTTAGCACCAATTTCGGTGGTAATAGCATAGGCAGCATAAATTTCACCTACGACCATAATCTTTGCTTCCAATTTAGATCCACTTTTAGGCTCTTTACAATTTTTTTGGTAATCATTTTTTAGAGTCTGTAACTTTTTCCAATCACTCTCAGCAGAATACTGCTTAAAAAATATTTCTTTCATTTCCTGCCAAGGCAACTGATAAGACACCGCCGATGGAACAGACATACTGACCTTATTTACATCCTGCTTACTTAGGCCGAACTTACTCAACATAATCCCCGAAGGTAATGCTGCCCCAGCACCCACCCCAGTCACTGTCACAGCAGCAAAATCAGGGAAAGCAACCTGCTTCAATGCTTTGATATTCTGGTTACCAGAGAAAATATTGTCAGATTTTGGCAAACCCTTTCCTTTATTATTTCCCTCCTGCTCATCCACAGGCATAGCAACACTTTTCTTATAGAATCCCTGTAACTCCTGATTGACATTCAACCGATTAATCATGAGAGGAATAGGTAGCCACTCATTAGGATTTTTTTCTTTTCTATCCTGATCAGATTCAATTTCACACACCAATATAATATCTCCTACCTGAAAATCCTCTCTCGGTGGAAAAATAGGTTGAACCTGATACTCCCTAATCTTTTCTGCCCATTTCTGAGCCAGTCCTATCTTCTTATCCCCTGGCGTACCGCATCCCGCTACAATCAGCGATGCTCCTATCAACAACAGTATCTTGGCAGTAGTCTTGTTCATTTTTCCATCCTCCTTGATTCGCAGCATACGCTGCCCTAAATGGCAGTCGCAGCCATATCAGTAAAAAAAGCCCCGTTTCATAATCAAATACGGGGCTTGTTCAGGCGTTACGCTAATCCATTAGCACTCATCATGCAGTCACAGAAACTTTCCTGCGTCTAGCCACAAAGCCGACCATTCCCAACCCCGCCAACAGCAAGGCATAGGTGGAAGGCTCAGGCACAGCGGCAATGCTCAGGGTGAGGCCAGTGTCGCTGTAGTGAGTGCTGTAGGTGTATTGAGCAAGGTCAAGTCCTGTGACCTGGATAGCGTCAAAGGTGGTTTGGTCCCAATCGCCATAGCTGAGGATCGTATAGGCATTGCCTGCAGCAGGCAGGTAGCCCGCAGTGAAGAACACATCGAGAGTACCCGCCAGGGAGGCAGTGCCGCTGATGTTGAGCCAGTCGTAGCTCACACCTTGGTCGGTGCCGGCAATGTCAATGGCCAGTATGCCATCAGCACGTTGGGTGAAGTCACCCTGCACGTTTAATGTGACAAGGAAACCACCAGGAATAATGAGGCCAGCGTTGGATACATTACCAGTGATGGTGCCGTTGCCAGCGAGGATACCGCCCTGAATATCTACTAGATTCGCTGACAAAGTTCCTTCAACGAAGGTGACACCAGCGTTCTGCACATAATCAGTACTGGAGACAAGACTGCTGCCTGCTCCAATCTCTATGTGTCCAGCATTGCTAAAATTTCCGATACCAAGGGCTGCACCATTCAATAATAATAAGGCGCCTTCCGAAGTATTGGTGGCTAAACCCGATAGAGCATTCCCGCCAACACTTGTATTTAGCAGATGGGCGTTGGGACCATTCAGAAGAATTACAGCGCTGTTGGTGCGGATGCTGTTGGTACTGTTGCCGAGGTTGATGGCGAGGGTGTTGCCGTCGTCAATGTGATAACTGCCGCCAGAGAGGGTCTGGCTGGTGCGGTTGTAGTTGCTGAGGTTGTCCAACTGCAAGGTGCCGGACTTCACATAGACAACGCCGGTGTTGTTGAAGGTCACGACACCTACGGTAGTCTGCTTGCCAGATGCATCCTGCACGAAAGCGCCAGCGTTGTTAAAGGTGCTGGTACTCCCATAATCAAAGCTGGTGATAATGTTGCTATAGACAGTGTTGTTACGTACATCGCCCTTGCTGGTGAAAGTACCATTGTTATTGATGGTGCTGCCACCGTTCAGAGTTACATAGCTGCTCTGTAAGATGCTGTCGCCATTGAGGGTGAGAGTGCGACCATTGTTGCTGCCACTGCCCAAGGATTGATAGCTGTAGTAGTTGCTGCCATCTCCAAAGTTGGTAGTGCCATTGACGGTGGTAGTGCCATTGCCGTTCTGGGTGCCGCTCAACCAATTCAATGTCGTAGTAACCAAGTTGCCATAGCCACTGATGGTACCGTCATTAACTTGAATGACTTCGGCCACTACTACCGAATGATCATTAGATGTATTGAGCGTAACTGTACCACCCATGATCTGGACCGTATCCGTGGGAAATGGGATACGACCTTCAAGCCAGTTGGTAGGAAAATTCCAGTTGCCCGTACCACCGCTCCAAGAGATGGTGGCCGCCGATGCCGGGGCCGAGAGCGCAACCAGCGCCGCCGCGATGGGCGCTAGTCTAAAGAAAGTGTGCTTCTGTGCTTCTGTGCTTCTGTGCTTCTGTGCTTCTGTGCTTCTGTGCTT